>NZ_JBWZNA010000020.1:0-66494 GCF_056725885.1 Acinetobacter sp. GRABPA_MV_2 | reverse complement strand
ATTTCTAATGTTTATGAAGATAGGAGAGCTCTCTGAAAAAACGTCGTGCTCAGTACTGACAATACGGTTTTATGAAAAAGAAGGTCTAATCCCGCAACCTGATCGAACTCAAGGTAACTATAGACTATATACTGAAGATTACATTGATCGGTTGAAATTCATTGTGAATTGTCGTTCTTTGAATATGAACTTAATTGAAATCAAAAAATTACTAAATTATAAGGATCTACCTAATCTAAATTGTTCTGATGTGAATGAGCTTATCGATTCACATATTAACGATGTAGAGGAAAATATTCGGAATCAGCAGAAACTCATACAGCAGCTATTAGAAATAAGAAAGACTTGTGATGGGTTATGTACAGTGGAAAAATGTGGTGTACTGAAGAAGTTAGCCTGAATAAAAAGTTAGTGATCACATTTGTCTCTCAAACTTACTGATACGTATATTGGCTTATTTAATATTATTGCTAAATTCTTAATCTAAAATGAATTGTTTACAGCAGTTTTTCAAATTTAACTAGCTTATTTAATGGATTGTATTTTGCAGACCATCTGGCTAGTTGGTTATGGTGAATGGACAGGCATGACATCGGCAACATTAATTGGGGTTTCTAGAACTGCCAGAGCAGTAGTCGATGAAATAGTTGTCTATTTAGCCATAGATTAAATAGTTGAAGGGGGAGATAAATTACTTACTCCCCAGAAAACATCTCATTTACTCATTGTTAAATACCTAATCGATGAAAACTAGATTATCAAAGGTTTGAGTTCTGTTAGGTGGGAGGGCTTGAAGGTAATTGGTATCCAAAATTTATAAATCGAAATTTTCATACCAGCTAGCCCAACTGTTTAGCTTTTTACCTGCATACTCCACAGTACCTTCAGCCCACTTAATATCATGCTTATCCCTCAGGAGCTGCCCAACGAATGATGCAGTTAATTTTTTAGTTCCTGAATACAGTTTCTTTATTAATATGGTTTCTTGGATACTTAACTCATTTGAAATCGCATCGTAAAGATAAGATTCGATATCTTCAACATCTCTAATTTTATTATCATCATCAACTAAATTATATCTCTTGAAAATTTCCACAGCTTTGGCATTACTACTACCATTTTTGTATTCAGAAATTTTCTTACCCTTAAGTTCATTATAAATATTTATAGTTAATTGAGGACTATTTCTTGGTATGAAAAAAGAAGATTGCTGGCGTCTAACGTTACTGACAGATGTTTTTACAGAACCTATATCTTTATAAAACCATGTGTATGTTTCAATTGACCGAGATAAAAAGCCCGTAATTTCTAGCCATTTACACATTCTGATAGCATAGTATCTCCATGTTTTATCTGCATAATCATTGTTAGAGTAAATACTTTTCATTAAGTCTATAAAGAAAGCCAAAGTAATATTTGTACCGTTAGGTAAGTCCTTTAAACTTAAAGTAATAATATGTTTTTTAAATTTTTCTCTCATTAATGAGAGAATACTTTCCATGGAATTCCCTGTAGCTAATATTTCCTCTGACAATGAATATTGGCTATTCTCCCTTACTGCAATGCCAAATGTCAGTAAGTCTGTACCAATATTTTGAATAGTACCATCAGATAAATTCGTTTTAATTTCCAATTCGGGAATGGAAATTGGAGTGCCTGTTAAATGTTGCGCTACATTCCAGATAGCAAGAAAATCATTTGATGGTAAATAGCGAAGAGAAATAATAGGAATACTCTCTGTTAATATATATTCTCTAAAAATATCCCAATAAATATTTAATCTAATACCACTTTTAATGATTAGTCGTTTATGAAGCAGGTTTGTGACTACATCTTCTCCACATGTATCGATTGTATCAACAAGATCAACAGGTGCTCTTTGAGCAATAAATTTTAAAGCTCTAACTTCATTAGGATTTAACTCTTCTAAATCACTAGCGAAAAGACTTGAGATATCTAATTTATTCTCTAAAAGCTCCTCTTGTTTTTGGCCTGACAATATTTTTTCATGTAAATGAATGCATAGTTTCTTTAACAACCATGGATAACCCTGACTACTTACAATTAAGTTATGTCTTAAGTCGCTATGAACTTTTTCTCCAATTGCTTCCTCAAACTTATTTATGACCGCATTAGATTCTCTAACAGAAAATGGATTTAATTTTCTTACAATTCGATAATCTGACAAACGATGCCAGAAGAAATAAGCAGGATGTTCCGAGTGGGTTGTACTATCAGTCTTCCATGCAAAACCTATGCATAAATTTGTTTTTAAACTAGCCGCATCTAATAGAATGTTCGTTGCATTATTAAATAGTTCGAATAACTCTGGTTTACTAAACAACTCTTCAAATTGGTCAAAAACTAATACTACTAATTGCTTTGACCTTTCAAGGCTATTCAAGTATTTAGCTATAGATTCAGACTCTAAAGGATGGTTTACGTTAGTTATTTGTAATTTAATAGTTGGATCACCAAAACCTTTTATTTGGGCCTCTTGTAAAGTTTTTAACAATGCGGAGTAAATATATTCTGGTGATTTAGCCGCACGAACATCAATAGCGTAAAGAAATAATTTTTGTTTTTGATGACGATTTTTAGCTTTTTCAGAAAGAGTAATAATCAAAGAACTCTTGCCTAATCCAGAATTACCAGTAATAGCAAAAATCCTAGTATTTATTTCATTTGTTCTAATCTTCTTAAAAAAATCAAAAATCTCTTGAATATCCTTAGTTCTTCCTACGAAATCCTGTGGACGTGCAGGTCGATAGTCATTCCAATCTTCGCCTCTTTGAACTTCTACAACTTCAATTTGAGAGTCAAATAAAGGTTTCATCTCTTTTTTTGTATTTATAATTTTAGAAAAATCTAACTTAGAAAGACTACTATCTGTAGAGGCAATGTTATCTAGTAGTTCTTGATCTTCAACTAAGACACCTGTTTTTGCATAATAACATACAGCATTTGTTGGAATGCCTGCACTTAATATTGTACTTACCCAAAAATTTCCAAAAGTTGTAATTAATAAAAACCATTCACCAATGCTGTTTATATCAAGGTGTTGTTCTAGATGTTCACGAGGTATTGAGCTAATAATTTTAGATGCTTGTAGTGATTCAACAATATCTGTTGATGAATAGACTACTATACGATCACCAAGTGGTCGACTAGGTAGCTCCTCACAAAATCCTTTCGCATCTTTACTAAATTCTGAAGTACCTATTAACCAGCCTTCACTATAGTTCTCAAATACAACTGTACCAAATAATTGTCTTATGATTGGCGCATCAATTTTTTTATCTCTATATGCTTTACACTCAACATAAATTTTTTTCCCAGAAACTTTGTGTTCACATAATAAATCTAATTCACTGCCAGTCTTTCGCACTTCCTCTGTCACTAGATAATTTTGTGCTTCAAGCATTTTTTTACACAGTTTTTCTAGTAAATCACCCTTATCTTTAGTTGTAGCGGAGTTAGGAGTACAAATTTCAATATTCATTAGAAATACTCAAGATTTAATTATTTTCTGCTGTCATAACCTTATCAAAACTTTTACTACTCTTAAATACTTTAAAATTAATAAATTTCTTTGTAGGTTATGGTTAGATTATGAGATATATAAAAAGTTTATTATCTAAGTAATTTTAATTAAATTTTTAAAAAAAACAAAAGGTTGCATATATTTTTTTGCTTTTTTCACTGTGGCTACTTCGAGGTGTGTTGGTATCTAATATATTGTAGTAGGATTGCTTGGTCCTTAAATCTAATATTAGTCTTAAAGATTTATTCTTATATAGATATGCAATCACATAGGTTTAGCGAGTATTCGTAGGAATCTTCACTCGTTTCTGAGATAGATAGTTATAATTGAATCAAATATTTTTTTAGTTAAGTTGAAATTTACACCTAATTTACACCATGGAATCCTAAAAATTATTTAAGATAATGATAATTTTGAAAATATTTTAATTGTGTGTCCAATCCATCATAGGTGCGACAGAAATACGAGGTTGTAACGATTGAAGTGATTGCATAGCCAATAGACCCAAAAGTCGCTAAATTAATGAAAGGGCAGCATTATACGGGGTTTAGCCCTGAATCGACAGTGGCATTTAACCGCATAATTTATAACCGCCCTTGTGCTGAATATAGAAAGATGATTTTTAACAAGTTAGGTTATGAGTGTGCCATTTGCTTTTTTTGTAAGAAAGCATCAATCACACTAAATAAAATACAAAATACAACGAGCCCTACACCTGCAAGGCAGGTCATGGTCCATCCACCATGATTCCAAGCAAAAATTCCTAATGCTGAACCAGCTGCGCCGCCAATAAAATAAGTGGTCATATAAATAGCATTAATACGTGATTTAGCATCTGGACGTAAACGGAAAATAATGCTCTGGTTGCTGGTGTGAACGAGTGCGAGTGCTAATTGAATTAAAGCAAATCCAATAATATAAGTAGAAAGTAGAGTTTGTCCGAAGTAGAAACAAATCCAACTTATCAAGAACAATCCACAGCCCATCCATGTAAGTAATCTTGTGTAGCCTTGATCGGCATATTTACCAATATAGCGTGTTGATAATGCCCCAAAGATACCGACTAGAGGTACTAGTCCGATAAATAGATCTGGTAAATGGTGTGCTGAGGTGAGAAGTAATGCGATGGTTGAATACAAGGTACTTACTGCTGCAAAGGCAAAAGCACCTGTAAGTGCTCTTAATAAGAGTCTTTTTTCTTGCTTTAAAAGCTGAGCCATGGAAACAAAGATTTGCCCATAGTTCATTTTCATACGTAAGACATAAGGCAAGCGACTTTTTAAAGTAAATGCCAACAGAAGCATTAATACGCCGCTTACGACATACACTATTTTCCAGTGGAAAAGGTTGGAAAATAATCCAGCTAGACTAGTAGAGAGTAAAATCCCGACCAATAAGCCGCTCATTAAAAAACCAATGATCTCGCCAGTTTTTTCGGGTTTTACGGTCATTGTGGCAAGTGGGATGAGGACTTGGGCAGCAACAGAAAACAATCCCGCTAAAATTGTACCAATCCACAACATGGGTAAGTTCACAGCAAAAGCAGATGTAAATAGACCAACTGCGCAAAGCACCATCAAAAACGGAATAGCTTTGGCTTTATTGACAATATCACCCAATGGGACAATAAAGAGTAAACCGAGGGCATAAGACACTTGAGCAAATGTCACTGTTAAAGCAGCTTGTGCTTGAGTTACAGCAAACTCTTGCTGAATAGAGTGAATTAGAGGCTGACAATAATAATTCACACCTGCACATAAACCGCATGCTGCTGCCATCAACCAAAGCAAAGGTTTATTTTGACTGATATCTTCAGGGGTAGACATGACGTTCTCTCAGTTTTATTGGGTGTATGCCGTTGCTTCAACTTCAATAAGCATGTGTTCTAGCGCAAGGCGCGGCACAGGAATAAGTGTACAGGCAGGAAAAGGATGATTTTTCCATAAATTTTGCATAATTTTAATCAAAATTTGATGTTTTTCGACCGAGTGGTCAACAACTAAAACTCTCAATACAGCAATATTGCTAAGCTCTGCATTGGCTGCTTTTAAAGCATGTTGAATATTATCAAAAACTTGGTTCGCTTGTTCTTCAAAACTTGGGCTTAATTCACCTTGGGAATTTTCACCTCCTTGACCTGCTACATGAATAATATTCTTAAAGCTTTCCACTACAGCAACATGACTATAAGCGTTTGGTGTTGGATTATATAAAGTTGATGGATTTATGATTTTAAAAGTTTCTTGACTCATTGGAACTCAACCGTTTATTAAAATTTAGATGAGTATCCAACCTCAACTTAAGTTGAGGTCAAGAGAATTTAATGTTTTAGTCTTTTCTTTCTGAGTGTAATCATCATGACACCGACAATATTGAGAAGGCAGCCGACCCATTGCCATATATTTAGGTGTTCATTTAAAAAAGCCACAGCAAGTAAAATTGTTAAAACTGGTCCAATTGAAGCAATCATTGCTGATTGAGAGGCACCTAATCGTTCAATGCTTTGCATGAGCATAACGGTGGGTAAAACGGTAACTAAAAAGCCTAAGCCAATGCCATACCAAATTACACTAGAGGGAAGTTGTAATAGAAGTTGAATTGGATGAGGTGTGCTTAATGCGTAATGAGTTAATGTGCCGATACAAGCTACGGTTAAGGCCAACCCTGTGAAATTCCAAGAGCCAAATTTCTTAATGAGAGGTGGCGTTAGCAACAAATAGCCAGCGAAAGCCACAGCACTTGCAAATACAAAACTTGTCCCTAACCAGAAGTTGCCCTGAATTGGTGCGTTGTTGTGCTCCTGAAGCATAACCAGCACCGTTCCACCATAACTAAGAAAAATGGCAAATAAACTTTTTACATCTAATTTTTGTTTGTAGAGTAAGCTCGAGACTATGACAGTAAGCGTGGGATATAAAAATAGAATAATTCGTTCTAGAGAGGCGCTAATAAACATAAGGCCCATGAAATCGAGCCAACTTGCAAAGTAGTAGCCTAATAGACCGGCAAAAATTAAAATTAGCCAATCCTTCTTTTTTATACCCTGATTATGATGCCTGTTAAACCAGCAAATTAATATAAAGAACGGTAAGGCGCTTAACATGCGTAAAGCCATCAGGACCGTACCGTCTACTAATGGAGAAAGGGCATAAGTCTGTTTAATAAAAATTGCTTTGGTACTGAATAGAAACGCAGAGCAAAGAGCAAAAAAAGACCCGATTTGAAACGAAGATAAAGAAATTTTCATATACAGGACTGTATAAGAGAGACTATTGTCTGCAAAAAAAGAAAAACCTTCTTATATTACACCTCTAAATAAATATCGTGAATCATCAGTTCAAAATATGGGTATTTATTAAATAAATAGTGGGTGGTATTTTAAAAAAGTTCAATTAGAATCCAAATTCTGTACAAAGAATACACATGGGGGAAACATTGCAGCTTGCAATGTTTTTGACAATGAGAAATTAGCTTGAGGAACGCTCATGCAGATCGGAATCCCAACCGAAACTGTCGTCGGTGAAAATCGTGTAGCTGCTACGCCAGAGACAGTAAAGAAGTTGATTAGCGCTGGTCATAGCGTTGTGATTGAACGTGGTGCTGGTGTAAAGGCTGCGTACATTGATAGTGCTTATGAACAGGTCGGTGCAACCATTACGGATGATGCCTATACGGGTAGTCAAATTATTTTGAAAGTTCGTGCACCACAGGGCACGGAAATTCAGAAACTTGCAGCAAATACCGCTGTTGTAGCAATGTTTGATCCTTATCGTAATACCGAGCTAGATCAGTTTGCGAATCAACAAGTGTCTGCTTTTGCTTTAGAACTGCTTCCTCGTACGCTTTCTCGTGCACAAAACATGGATGTGTTGTCTTCTCAAGCAAACTTAGCTGGTTATAAGTCAGTTTTACTTGCTGCTGCTGAATATCAACGCATGTTCCCAATGCTTATGACTGCTGCGGGTACTGTAAAGCCTGCGCGTGTTGTGATCATGGGGGTTGGGGTTGCTGGTCTACAGGCGATTGCAACTGCAAAACGTTTAGGTGCAATTGTTGAAGCGACAGACTTACGTCCTACAGCAAAAGATCAAGTTGAGTCTTTAGGTGGTAAGTGGTTAGACGTACCAATGTCTGAAGAAGAGCAACAACGTGCAGCGGATGCCGCTAAAAATGGTTATGGATGGATGCCGGGTGAGCAATACATCAAAGACCAAGCTGCGATTGTAGATAAAGCTGTATCTAATGCTGACATCGTGATTACTACTGCATTGTTGCCGGGGCGTGATGCGCCACGTCTGATTAAAGCTGAAACTGTTGCCAAGATGAAACCAGGCTCTGTCATTTTAGATATGGCTGTTGAAACTGGTGGTAACGTTGAAGGCTCTAAGGTTGGTGAGACTGTGTTTACAGAAAATGGCGTGAAAATTTTGGGTGTTCCAAATATTCCTGCAACTGTAGCAACAGAAGCTTCTGCATTGTATGCGCGTAACGTTTTTAATTTCGTAGAGACCCTATTCGACAAAGAGAAAAACTTTGCGATTAATCAGGAAGACGAAATCCAAAAAGCCCTATTGGTCACTCATGGCGGTCAAGTACTGCTTAAGCGTGGTTAAGGAGATTCTTCATGGTTGAAACTATTACAATTTTCGTCCTTGCCATCTTCGTAGGTTATTACGTGGTTTGGGGTGTTACGCCAGCTTTGCATACACCACTTATGGCAGTAACCAATGCGTTGTCATCTATTATTGTGGTAGGTGCGATGTTGCAAACTGTAGGTCTGCCAGTTTTAGGTGTAGATGCTAACGTTGCATTTCAAAGTGTGAATGTGGTGAGCGTACTCGGTGCGATTGCAGTATTTTTGGCAAGCATTAATATTTTCGGTGGCTTTGCAGTAACTGCACGCATGCTGGAAATGTTCAAGCCTAAGCAAAAGAAATAAGAGGGCTTTGACATGGAATTTATTCAAGCAAATGCAAACTGGTTGTACCTTGTTGGCGCAATCCTCTTTATCTTGACACTTCGTGGTTTATCTGGTCCTAAAACAGCAATTCAAGGTAACCGTTACGGTATGATCGCAATGGCGATTGCAGTTGTAACAACCTTCTTTGTTGCAAATAACCCAGTCATCTGGATGATTGTTGGGGCGATGGTGTTAGGTGCAATCGTGGGTATTGCGCGCGCACGTACAGTACCAATGACGCAAATGCCAGAAACAGTTGCGCTTATGCACTCATTGGTGGGTTTGGCTGCTGTTTTAATTGCGATTGCTGCAATTTTACATAACAACCAACTTACTGAACTATTCGCTCAAAATGAAGCGGCTTTAACAGCAGCTGGCGTGCAACATGCACACATGAGCAAGGTTCACTTATTTGAGTTGTTTGTTGGTTGTTTCGTTGGTGCGATTACCTTTACTGCATCTGTATTTGCGTACGGTAAATTGGCTGCGAAAAAATGGGCTAAAACAATTTCTGGTGCATGGGTTAAACCTGTTCAAGCACTTATCTTTGTTGCGATGTTGGCTTGTGGTTTCTACTTCTTCACGACTGGCAACATGACTGCTTTCTGGGCAATGACAGCACTTGCACTTGCATTTGGTTGGGTTTGGATTGCACCGGTGGGTGGTGGTGATATGCCTGTAGTGGTATCGCTTCTTAACTCATTCTCTGGTTGGGCAGCGGCAGGTATTGGTTTTACTCTTGAAAACAACATGTTGATCGTTGCAGGTTCACTTGTAGGTTCATCTGGTGCGATTCTGTCGTACATCATGTGTAAAGCAATGAACCGTTCGATCATCAATGTATTGTTTGGTGGGGCAATGGGTGGTGCAGCAGTTGCATCTGCAGATAAAGGTGAACAAGTTCAACGTAACTACCGTTCAGGTTCTGCTGATGATGCAGGCTTCTTGATGTCAAATGCGGACAGCGTTGTGATTGTACCGGGTTATGGTATGGCGCAAGGTCGTGCTCAAAATGCGGTAAAAGAGTTGTGTGAACTTTTGAAAGAACAGGGTGTAACGGTTCGCTTTGCAATCCATCCGGTTGCAGGTCGTATGCCTGGTCATATGAACGTACTACTTGCTGAAGCGGACGTGGCATATGAAGACATCTTGGAAATGGATGAGATCAACTCAGACTTCCCTGCAACTGACGTAGTACTGGTAATTGGTGCAAACGACGTTGTAAACCCGGCTGCGAAAGATGATCCAAGCTCACCAATTTATGGTATGCCGATTCTTGAAGCTCATAAAGCGCGTACAATTATGGTAATTAAGCGTTCTATGGCAACAGGTTATGCTGGTCTAGACAACGACTTGTTCTATAACGAAAAAACAATGATGATCTTTGGTGATGCCAAGAAAGTTGTTGAAGATATGACAAAAGCAATTAACGGTACAGGCCACTAAGCTGCTTTGAAATAAAAAACCACCTTCCGGTGGTTTTTTATTTGGGCTGTTTTTTAAAGAAATTTTTCTACAAGGTCCATAGATTGTTGATAGAGGTCACGTGCAAGTTGCTGATTTTTAGCATGTGATGATTTCCAGTCTGGCATATGTGCACTGACATATTCGCCATTACGGTTTTGCCATGCCTCAGAAGTTGCCATTTCTGTAATGAGCTTTGCTGGAACTGAGGTTGGGACTAGGCCTAATTTCATCGCCGCATAGACAGGTTTGGGTATGTCGCGATAAATATCAGAAGCGACACCGCCTGGATGTAGTGCGTTATTGGTAATTGAACTTCCGGCTAACTGTTCTGCTAATGCATTGCTGAATAGTAAATTCGCAAGCTTTGATTGACCATAATAGAACAGGGGATTGTAAAAACCTTCTGCGCGAAATTTATTGGATTTAATTGAGCCAACCCAATGAGCAATAGACGCAAGATGAATAATGCGCGCTTTAGGAGACTGTTGTAAAACTGGAAGTAGTTTTTGAGTTAATAAAAAATGGCCTAAATAATTAACCCCAAATTGTTGTTCAAAGCCTTCATGGGTCAGTTGTTTTGTTTTGGCAAATAAACCTGCGTTATTAATGAGTACGTCAAGGTTGCCATATTTTTCTGCAATTTCATCGGCGGCTTTTCTAGTTAATTCAAGACTATTTAAGTCGAGAGAAACGACATCGACTTGTCCTTGGTTAAGTGAGCGTAGTTTGTTTTGTGCCTCTTGCGCTTTTTGAGGATTTCGACATGCCAAAATCACATGTTGCCCTTGTTTAACAAGTTGTTCTGCTGTCGCGAAACCTATGCCCGTATTAGCACCTGTAATTAATATCTTCACTTTCTGTACTCCGGTTATGCTATTTATTGGTGGGGACTTCAAGAATTTGTATAGTGCTGCAAATTTGACAATTTGTCATGTCAAAATTGGTTGTAAGTGATGATTGGTGCTTTGGGGATAGGGTCTGCGTATTTGAATGTCATTAAAATTGATGTTAGATAAATAAAAAAAGCGGCTCAAAAGAGCCGCTTTTTTTAAAAGCAAAATTTTAAGCAACCGACTCTGGAGCGGTACGCCATAAGCTTTCTAAATCATAGAATTTACGGGCTGTTGGTAGCATTACGTGTACTACAACAAAGCCGAGATCAATCAAGATCCATTCTGCATCTCGTTCACCTTCAACGCCAATCGGGCGGAAACCGGCTTTTCGAGCTTCTTCTGCAACATTGTCAGCAAGTGCTTTGACATGGCGAGTAGAAGTACCACTTGCAATTACAATAGCATCAGCGACATTGCTAATTGAGCTAACATCTAACTGGAGAATATCTTTTGCTTTTACATCAACTAAAGCGTCGTGGACGACTTTGAGACAAGCTTGTACGTCTTTATTTGAGGTGTTCATTGCGAAATCGTGAGAATTAGACACGCTGGGCGATGGTTCTAAATTCATATAGGGTATATTTTCCTGACAATTACTCACTATCTAATATAGTGGTTTTCGCACTAAATTTCAAACAGAAGTCGTAACAGTTTATATATTTACATCATCAGAAAAGTATTTTTTCTTCCATGTAAACGACTGATTTGAAGCATTTTCAGGTTTATATTCTGCCGCAATATAGTTCTGATATGAACTTTGCTTTAACCAAGAAAAAATTTGTTCATAAGGAATTTGAGCTGTATCAGGCTCATGGCGGCCCGGGCAGTCTGCAAATTGAATATGACCAATTAAGTTAATGTTTTCTTGTAAACCCTCAAGTACATCTTCACCCATCATGGCCATGTGATAGCAGTCATATTGCATTTTGAGAGCAGGGTGATTGACTGCTTCTAACATTTCTTGGCCCTGTGCAATGTTCTGTACCAAAAAGCGTGGCATATCCGTGCCATTAATCATTTCGAAAACAGGCTCTATACCATGTTCACTTAATAAGTTGCAGGCATGTTTTAAATTGGCTGCTAACGTCTTTAAACAAGGAAGTAAGTCAGCATCTAGCGGTTGTTTACCTGCTAAAATATTAACACGAGGAACTTTTAAAGCAGTGGCATAGCTAATGGCCAATTCTAAGGCTTCATGAAAAGCTATCTCTTGGCCGGGAATGCCTGCTAAACCGTTTCCGCCTTGCATAAGATCACCAGCAGGCACATTGATTAGACAGAGATTGAGGTTGTAACGTTCAAGTTGGTCTTGAATCTCGGAAATGGTAAGTTCGTATGGGAATTGGATTTCTACATGTTCAAAGCCCTCTGCATGGGCTAATGCGAAGCGTTCAATTAAAGAAACTTCGGTAAAAATCATGGATAAGTTAACGGCAAGACGACCCATACACAAACTCCGTTTATTATTGCTCTACTACTTGAATCATAGTAGCTAAATCTTTCTCAGCAAAGCCATTTTTTTGGTGAGTTTGTAGCTGTAATAGAGCTTTTTGTGCAACAGGGATATCTAAATTAACATTGTTAGCCAATGTTACCGCGTTGTTAAGATCTTTAGATAATGTTTGAACTTTCCACTGAACAGGCTCGAATGTATGAGTTGCCATGCGTGGTGCAAGTATTTGAAATGGCTTTGAGTCGGCAAATCCACCAGCTAGAGCTGGAGCGAGTAATGTAGTGTCTACACCAGCTCGGTCTGCTAGTGCTACAGCTTCAGCGATAAGAGCACTATTTGCTGCCACAATCAATTGATTACAAATTTTAGTGGCTTGACCCGTACCTATATCACCCATTCGTGTTACACGTTGAGATAAGACATTAAAAATGGGAGCTAATTCCGTAATCGTTTGAGCATCACCACCTGCAAAAATAACAAGTGTGCCTTGTTCTGCACCAGCTGTTCCACCTGATACGGGTGAATCAATCCATGTAACGTCATGCGCGGAAGCAGCTTGAGCAAGCGTTTTTGTTGCAGTAACAGATAAGCTTGAGAAATCAACAATTACCTGTTTCGTTTTTAAATTAGGCTGAATTTGTTCAAATACTGCTTCTACTGCTTTGTCATCTGCTAGGCAGGTTAAAATAATTGGATACTCATCAATATCTGAAAGTTCTAAAGGTTGTGCGCCGATATCAATCAGTTCTTCACATGCAGAAGGGGTTCGATTCCAAACCGCAACTTGAAAACCAGCCTGAATAAGACGGGTTGCCATGCGGCTCCCCATCAGCCCTATACCTAAAAAAGCAATAGGGGTATTACGATCAAAATTCATAATCTAAGCTCTTTATTTATATTGGCGTGGTAAAAAATTAACTTCCGGATGTTTGTCTTTTTTACGAGCAAGTTTGCTATTTTTACCAAGTAATAATTTAAGTTGCCAGATTTTTTCTAGACGTAATGACTTTTCAGGTTGGTGTTCCATTGCATCAAGTACACGTTTTGCTGCAGTTAGGGCATCAGGTGAGCGTTGTAACATTTCAGAAGCTATTTCATTGGCTTTTTCTAGAGGAGAGTTGCTTAAATGAGTCACAAGACCAATTTCTTTTGCATAATTCCCATCAAAAACACGGGCTGTTAAGGTGAGTTCTTTTGCAAGGTCAACACCAATTAAGCCTTTCAATGAGCGAGTAAGTCCCATATCTGGAACTAAGCCCCAACGGCTTTCCATAATCGACATTTTAGTGTCTGGATGAGAAATACGAATATCAGCTGCTAAGGCAAGTTGCATTCCGGCACCAAAACAATATCCTTCAAGAGCTGCAATCACAGGTACAGGTAAATTTTGCCAAATAAGAAATGCTTTCTGGAAGAGGCTTTGGCCAGGTTTAACAAGCTCCCAAATGGCAAAAGCGGAGTTTTTCGGATTATTCAGATCAGATAAATCAATTCCAGCACTAAAAACTTGTGCTTCCCCTGTCAAAATCACACAGCGGATATCTCTATCTTTTTTAATGGCTTTTGCTGTTGAAACGAGTTCTTTGAGAAGGGCAAAACTCATGGCATTACGTTTATCAGGACGGTTTAGATAAACTGTTGCAATGCCATTATTCTTTTCAATACGTAAAAGTGCCATGAAATTCCCGCTTATTTTTTTATCGATAAGCGGAGCATAACATGGCTGTAATTTGGAAACATGACAGCTCAGTCATACCATTTGGTAGATATGCTAGTCAGGAATCACCAAGATTTGATGAGCAGCACTTTCAACTTCTTTAACAACAAGTCCTAACTCATCAAAGCGTCTCATAACTTCTTCAATAAACCCTTCATCGGCTATACGGCGTTCTTTGCGTAGTGTTGAAATAAATTGCTCAAAATCACCTGTCACTTGTTGCAGTTTTGGAGTACCTACATAGCGGGTAGCGCCATAAAGACGATGTAAAACATGCTCAAGTTGAGGGAAGTCTTCAAGCTCGATGAGCTGCTGCATTTCGTCTAGCTCAGTTGGGAAACTATCAACTAACATTTTAAGTAAATCTTGAGCAAGATCTTCTTTATTTGCTGCAAGCTGCAAACTTTGTTGCCAGTTTAGAATTTCTGGGTCTAATGCTTCTGCAACGACATGATGGTCTTTATCTAGAGCTTTTGATGTAAAGTTGTTTTTGGTCCATTGCGTTAAAATTTGAATAATTTGTTCCATTTGAATTGGCTTGGTGACATAGTCATTCATGCCTACTTTGAGGAGTTTTTGCTTTTCATCAGCAAGGGCATGCGCTGTTAATGCAATAATTGGAAGCTGCATTTCACCATCTAGAGTCGACTCTAATGAGCGAATAGCGCGAGTTGTATCAATACCTGACATAACAGGCATTTGAATATCCATAAATACCAAATCAAATGGTTTAAGCTTCTGGTCAATTCGCTCTTGGATCAGGTTCAGCGCTTCTTGACCGCTGAGAGCTTTAGTTGTTCTAACGTTGAGTTCGCCTAGCAAGGCTTCTAAAACAATTAAGTTAGGTAAGTGGTCATCGACTGCCAGAATGTGTAAACCTTGACCATTAAAATCTTGTTGCTCCTCTTCAAAAATAGGCTGATCATTTAATAATTGAATAAGTCCGCTTCGACTTAATGGTTGATATAAAGGGCGAGCACGATATTCATTGAGCATATTTGGCTCAAGTGTCATTTGATAGCCATAGACTGCCAAATTGCCTTGATAACGACTACGGATTTCTTTTAATAACGCTTCAGTATCGCCGCTGTGGTCAACAATGAGCCATGTATTGTCTTTTTGATCAAGATGTTTTAAACGACTAAATAAGTCCAGAATCGATTGTGTCTCGATATGAGGAACATGATAGTTCTCAAGGTAATAACGTAAAACACTTGCTGTAGCAGGGTGGGCAAGATAAGACACCACTTGTAAATGTTCAAAGTGCGGGTGTTCAATCTCGTAATCTTCATCTACCACAAATTGTGCTGTAAACCAGAAGGTCGAGCCTTTTTCTGTTGGAGCGCGTTCTTGGTTATCCTCAAAGCCAATTTGGCCATGCATGAGATGGACAAGCTGTTTAGAAATAGCTAAACCTAAACCTGTACCGCCAAATTGGCGTGTAACAGATGCATCACCTTGCGAGAATGATTCAAATAATTTTTTACGATCTGTGCCGCTTAAACCAATACCACTGTCTTGAACACTAAAATGAAGTAGGCATTGTCCGATATCATCATGTTCCATACGAACACGAACAATAATTTCGCCATCTGGAGTGAACTTAATCGCATTTGAAATCAAATTAGTTAGAATTTGTTTAAAGCGTAAAGCATCACCAATCACTTGTTGTGGAATATTGTCCGCATAATAAAAAGCCATTGCGATATGCTTTTGAGCAGCCAGAGGAGACAACATATCCATGACATCAAAGACAGCTTCTTCTAAATCAAACGGTGCTGTTTCAAGCTCTAACTTACCGGCATCAATTTTTGAGAAATCTAATACATCATTAATTAATGCTAATAAATGGGCAGATGATTTGCGAATAGTTTGCAGGTAAAGGTTTTGTTCGTTATTTAGATTTTGCTGACGAAGTAATAAATGAATAAAGCCATCAATACTGTTTAGAGGTGTTCGAAGTTCATGACTAATATTGGCAAGGAAAACTGATTTTGCTTGGTTCGATGAAATCGCTTGGTCGCGTGCTTGACGATAAGTGATGTTTTGAACTTCTAAAGTATCTAAAGTTCTGCGTAAGTCTTCTTCGGTTTGTTCGGTGTGTTCTTTTAACTCTAAAAAGCTAAAGTGTAATCGTTTAACAACGTTTGCAATATCACGCTGTAATAAGCGCAATTCACCCGTACTGTTAATGACCATATGCTGGTCCAACGTGTCTGCATTTAAACGTTGCAACTGCATGCGAATTTCGTACATCGGCGCAATCCAGCGACGCGAATAAAAATTCAAGCAAAGTAAAAGTAACAATAAGGTCATTAAGCCAGTAATGACGAGGGCAATCAAAATACGGTAACGTGCCAATTCTAGTGGCTGATTATCCATTTCAATGACGAGCCAGACAGGTGCTTTTCCGGGGGTATCGCTAATCCGCTGTCCATAAATATTGTTGTGGTTATAAGATATTGGACCAAAAAAATTACTACTTTGCGTAAAGTTTGGCCAGTAGCGATTGTCGCGATAACCGATACTTAAATAGGTCTGGCCATTACTATCAATTAAAGCAGCACGTTTTAGATTTTTTTCACTAAACATGCTTTGCATGATGTGCTGAGCGTGATCATATTCATCGGGCTCTAGTTCAACAAGCTTATATAAATCGATCGCGATTTGATTGTAGCGAGCTAAAATTGCTGAGGCATGATGTAGCTGTTGTTGTTTTACTGAATGTGAGGTTTCAGTTAAAACCAGAAAAGCACCAACACACGTTAAAATCATGATGGGCACAAAAATAAGAGCAATTAATTGTCCATATGCATGATTCAGACGTAAGCGTTTCGATAAGGTTTTATTGAAATTAGACATGGCTACATCAGATTTATCTCTCTGTAGGGCATCTTATCACGCTTTATTTTAAAACAGACGGCATTTTATAAATGACCGAGCTTTAATCGCTTTCATGAAAAAGCATATTGAAATGGGTGCAGTACCGAGCATTTTTTCATACAATAGGCCCACCTCGATATAGGTGTTGATCATGAGTAATACACAACCTGATTTTTTAGCCGACGAATTTTTGTTAGATCACTATGTAGGTAAGACGCCTCTAGTTCGTTTGCAGCGATTAGCTTCTCATACGCAAGCGATAGTTTTAGCAAAATTGGAAGGTAATAATCCGGCAGGTTCTGTAAAAGACCGTCCTGCATATAACATGATTATGCAGGCAGAAAAACGTGGTCAAATTAAACCGGGTGATACATTAATTGAAGCAACCAGCGGTAATACAGGTATTGCTTTGGCTATGGTTGCGGCAATGCGCGGCTATAAAATGAAACTTATTATGCCGAACAATATGAGCCAAGAGCGTAAAGACGCAATGTTGGCTTATGGCGCAGAGCTGATTGAAGTGACACCACAGCAAGGAATGGAAGGTGCACGTGATTTAGCCTTACAAATGGAAAAAGAGGGTAAGGGGCACGTTTTAAATCAGTTTGGTAATCCTGATAATGTTGAAGCTCATTATCTAACGACTGGTCCTGAAATTTGGAAACAAACAGGTGGAAAAATTACCCATTTTGTGAGTTCAATGGGCACAACCGGTACCATTATGGGTGTTTCTAAATATTTAAAAGAACAAAACCCAGATATTCAAATTGTTGGTTTACAGCCTGCAGACGGATCAAGTATTGCCGGTATTCGCCGTTGGCCAAAAGAATACTTGCCTACTATTTTTGATAGTAGCCGTGTGGATCGTATTATTGATATTCCACAAATTGAAGCTGAAAAAACTATGCGTAAATTAGCTCGTATGGAAGGTGTTAGTGCTGGTACATCTTCAGGCGGTGCAGTTTGGGCATCAATCAAAATTGCAGAAGAAAATCCGGATGCTGTTATTGTTTGCATTATCTGTGACCGTGGCGATCGCTACTTGTCTACAGGTCTGTTTTCAGTACAGGACGATAACTCATAATTGAGAGAAATAATGCGTTTCCCTACCTTAGTTTTTGATATTGAAACTTTAACTGATTTAAAAGCGGGTGCGCATTTATATCATCTTGATTTACCTGAGGCCGATGTAGAGCAAGCATTGACGAAAATCCGTCGCCAAGAATCTGGTATGGACTTTCAGCGTTTGCCTTTACATGAAATTGTTTGTATTTCTGGCTTATGGATCGATGAGTCTGGTTTTCGATTATTTTCTTTTAGTCGAGAACAATATTCTGAAGCAGAAATTTTACAGAAATTTTTATCTATTTTTGATAAGCGCCATCCGACTCTAGTAAGTTGGAATGGTTCGCAATTTGATTTACCAGTTATCCTATTTCGCGCTATGTATCATGGGCTATCTGCCCCCGGTCTGTTTGATCAAGGCGAGATTGATAGCCAGAAGCGTTTTAATAATTACCAAAACCGTTATCACCATCGCCATATAGACTTAATGGACGTTATGGCAATGTTTAATGGCCGTAATTTTCAAAAGCTTGACGATATTGCCTGTATTTTAGGTTTGCCGGGTAAGCGTGGTGAGTCGGGTTATCATGTGCCTGAATATGTTCGTAATCAACAGTGGTTAAAATTAACGAGCTATTGTGAAGGAGATGTGCTCAATACGTGGTTTATTTATTTGCGTTGGTTAGTACTAAAAGGCCAATTAAATGCAGATGAACATAACCATTGGATTAGTTCGAGTATTGAATATTTACAGACCATGCCACAGCAGGCTGATTTTCTTGAAGTATGGGAACGCACTTCAAAACATACTGAATTTACTTCTCACTATTTTAATTCTTCAGATTTTTAGGTTCATTCTTTGAAACAACAAGCCAAATCTCGCAACCTTCAACAACCAGAATATATTTTTCAGGTTGAAACACTTTCTCATGAGGGGCGGGGGATTGCGCATTATGGTTCTCATCCAGATCATCCGGCAGATAAGCATGGCAAAAAAGTTTTTATTCGTTATGCATTGCCAGGAGAAACTGTAAAAGCTCGGATTACCCATCAAGCGAAGCGTCTTGAAGAAGCTGAAATGTTGCAGTTGTTAGGAGAACCTTCATCACATCGTATCGAGGCAATTTGTCCTCATTATGGGATCTGTGGTGGATGTAGCATGCAGCATATTCACCCTGTTGAACAAATCCGTTTAAAACAAAGTGTACTTCAGTCACATTTACAGCATTTTGCAGGTATTCAGCCTGAACAGTGGCTAGAACCGATTCGATCTTTACAAAGCGATTATCGTCGTCGTGCTCGAATCGGTGTGCGCTATTTACCAAAACCAGATCGCTTAATTATGGGTTTTCGCGAACATCATAGTAATCGTCTAACTTCGATTCATAGCTGTAGTGTTTTGGATAAAAACTTATCAAATAGTCTGCCTGAGTTACGCACTTTACTCCAAAGTCTAAAAGGCAAAGCACATATTGGTCATGTAGAATTAGCAAAAGGTGATCATGAAGTTTCTTTATTGGTTCGTCATGTAGAAAAATTAAACAATTCTGATGTCAACCAATTAAAGCAATTTGCGTTACACAAAGGGTGGCAATTGTATTTGCAACCTAAAGGTCCGGAAAGTATTCATCGTATTGATGATGAACAAGGTGCTTTACGTTTACATTATGCCTTGGAGAGGTTTAATGTAAATTTTGCTTTTTCGCCATTGGATTTTACTCAGGTCAATGCCACAGTAAATCAACAGATGGTTCAATTGGCATGTGAATTGCTTCAGTTGCAACCAGGTGAAAAGGTACTTGATCTATTTTGCGGTTTGGGCAATTTCTCACTCCCGTTAGCACGATGTGTTGGTGAGAGTGGTCAGGTTGTCGGTGTTGAAGGGAGTGAAGAAATGGTGCAGCGAGCAACAGCTAATGCGAAATGCAATAGTTTGGTGCAAGCAACCTTCTTTTCACAAGATTTAACAAAAGATTTTTCGCATCATTCTTGGGCAAATCAAGGATTTGATGCATTATTGATTGATCCTCCTCGTGCTGGTGCATATGAAATTATGCAGTATGTATCAAATTTTGGAGCAAAAAGAATCGTTTATGTATCATGTAATCCAGCTACACTGGCAAGGGATGCGGGTGTTTTGGTCCAATATGGTTACCAGTTAAAAAAAGCAGCAGTGATGGACATGTTTACGCATACCGAACATGTTGAATCCATTGCACTATTTGAAAAAATTCAAGAGATAAACGATTAAAAACATGAGTTACATATTGAGGAGAATGGTATGGTCACAGTACGTGAACAGTTACCTGAACAACTAACCGAGTTGTCAGAGGAAACGACTGTAGAGCATGCCGCCGAAACGCAAATCGGTTTAGCCTCATGGTTGGATCGGGTGCGTGAAATATTAGATGGGGCGGAGCTTGAACAACTTGAAAAAGTCGCTCATTTAACCCTGCAAAAAGAGTTAGATTCAACGGTTAATCATCGTTCCAATACTTTTGCTACAGGCGTTGGAATGGCCGATATTCTGGCACATCTTCACGTAGATGAAGATACTTTATCAGCAGCAATGCTTTATCGTAGTGTGCGTGAAGGCATTACCGATATAGAAGAAGTAAAACAGAAATTCGGAGAGCAAGTTTACAACCTTGTCAAAGGTACTTTGGCAATGGGTAAACTCTCAGAACTTATTGAAAAAAATAAACGGTTAGAAGATCACTTTAATAATAATCAACGAGAACATCTAAGCGGCATTTATAAAATGCTGATTTCGGTGACCGAAGATGTTCGTGTTGTTTTAATTAAACTTGCTGAACGTACTTATTCTTTGCGAGAGCTTGCAAATTCCTCTCGTGAACGCCAAGAACGTGTAGCGCGTGAAATCCTTACTATTTATTCGCCGTTGGCACATCGACTCGGTATTGCTCAGCTTAAATGGGAACTTGAAGATCTAGCGTTTCGCTATTTGGCTCCAGATCGTTATAAAGAGATTGCTTCATTACTCAATGAAAAGCGTTTAGAGCGTGAGCATTATATTCAGTTCGTCATTGACCGTTTGAAAAATGAGTTAGCGTCTTACGGCATTGAAGCTGAAATTACAGGGCGTGCAAAACACATTTATTCGATTTATCGAAAAATGAAGAGCAAAAACCTGAGCTTCGACCAACTTTATGACATTCGTGCCTTACGTGTGTTGGTCAATAGTGTGCCAGAGTGCTACCACTCTTTAGGTATCGTACATCAAATCTGGCGTCATATTCCGCACCAGTTTGATGACTATATTACCAACCCGAAAGCCAATGGTTATCGTTCTTTGCATACGGCTGTAATTGCTGAAAATAAATCTCTTGAAGTGCAAATTCGTACTCATGAGATGCATGATGAAGCAGAGTTAGGCGTATGTTCACACTTTAACTATAAAGAAGGTTCAAAGAATACCGACCATTCTTTTAACCATCGTTTGCATTCGTTACGTGCTGTTTTAGAACACTATCAAGAACGTAATGAAACGACGGTACATCAAAACGAAGATGAAACAGAAGGCTTTGACCAGTTACAAGACTTTGAAGGCTTTGAGAAGATTTATGTTTTCAGTCGCGATGGTGATATTAAAGAATTGCCGCGTGGCTCAACAGTTTTAGATTTTGCCTATCATGTGCATACAGAAGTAGGGAATAAGTGTTATGCAGCGCGGGTCAACCAGCGTTATGTACCACTTACCTATACTTTAAAAACAGGTGAACAGGTTGAAATTTTAACTAAAAAAGATCGTGAACCAAACCGTGACTGGTTGGTGAACTCTCTAGGTTATATTAAAACCTCTCGTGCACGTGACAAGTTGCGTCATTGGTTTAGACAGCAAGATCGTAGTAAAAATCTTGAAGTAGGTCGAGAACTTCTTAATAAAGAGTTAGCTCGTCTTGCGATTCATCCAAAAAGTATCGACCTAAACGATTATTCATCACATTTTAATGTGAAGACTGGCGACGACATTTTGGTGAATCTGGTCAGTGGCGATATTAGCTTACATGCCCTGATTAATCAGGTGAACCGCCAAATGCATCTAGATCAGGATGAGCCTGAACTAGTACTTAAACCAACATTAAATCCACGTGCCAGCCATACGCTATCGGCACATGGCATTTTAATTGATGGTTTAGACAATGTAGAGCTCCACATCGCTCAGTGCTGTCAGCCGGTGCATGGTGAATCAATCGCTGGATATATTACTTTGAACCGTGGTGTCAGCATCCATAAAGTCATTTGTTCTGACTATCAGCGTATGATTAAGCAAGAGCCAGAGCGTGCTGTTGAAGCTGATTGGGAAATGCAGCCAACACGTGGTCAAAGCGTTCAGATTGTGGTGGAAGCTTATGATCGTCGTGGTCTGCTTAAAGACTTAACTCAAGTGATTTTCTCTGACCAAATTAATATTCGTCAGGTCAATACAATTTCTGAGGCAGATGGTATTGCTAATATGAAGTTGCTCATTGAGGTTAAAGGTTTAGCGCAGCTTTCTCGTTTATTGGCTCGCCTAGAGCAGCAACCTGGAATCATTAGTGCGCGACGCATGATTCAAGGCGTTTAATAAATTAAGTAAAAAGGCTGTCAAATGACAGCCTTTTTATTGCAAATTACTTTCTAGATAAATAAATATTGGTGAGTCGATTTAGAAACTGAGGACTCAACGTTGATAGTTGATAAAGCAGTTTGGTTTTTATACCCACTGGAGTATGCGTAGGCGTCCAAAAATGAGCTTTTTTCTCTACAAGCGTAAGTACCTGCTGAGCAATATCATTGGGGGTTAAATCTATCCCCATATTTTGAATAGTGCCTGCATCCATATTGTTAACCATTGCAGTTTGTACAAATAGCGGCATCACATCTAAAACGCGAATACCATATTTTTTCCATTCCACATCTAAACCTTCAGTAATTCCGCGAACAGCAAATTTACTGGCTGAATAAGAGATCAAATCAGCTTGACCATAAATTGCAGAAGCTGAAGAGAGATTGATAACACGTGCAAAAGACGCTTGCTTTAAGTAAGGGAGAGCAGCGTGACAGCCATTGATTACACCGTTTACATTAATATTTATTGTTCTTTGATGAGCTTTAATATCAGTCGTTTCAAACGCGCCAGAATATAAAATACCTGCATTATTTACCAAAATATTAAGTTCACCAGCCCATTCGGTAAATTCTTTTAATATGTGTTGCCACTGGCTGTAATCACTTACGTCTAGATAGCCGGCACGGGCATTTGAGCCTAAGTCATTTGCTAGTTCCTGAGCAAGCGATTCATTAATATCGTAAATGCCTACTTTATATCCTTGTTTGTAGAATACACGTGCAATTTCAGCCCCAATACCTTGAGCGGCACCACTAATCAGAATACTGTATCTCATCTTTTTTCTCTTTGTCAGTACAATAGTGCGACTGATTTAATCGCTTTGATTTTGATCATAACAAATTAAAATCTTAGATTGACTGACCGACTTTTTAAACTTGAGGGTTACCATGGATAAATTGCTTAAAATCATGCAAGAATTACGTGAAAAATGTCCGTGGGATCAACAACAAACCCCAATCTCACTGACTAAATATGCGATTGAAGAGGCATATGAAGTCGAGGCGGCCATTCGTCAAGGCGATATTAATGAAATTAGAAATGAGCTAGGCGATTTGTTATTACAGGTTGTGTTTCAATCACAAATGTTTAGTGAGCAAGGCGCTTTTAATTTTCAAGATGTTGTTGAGGCAATAAGTGAAAAGTTAATACGCCGTCATCCCCATGTTTTTCAGGCAGATCAATTTAATAATTTAACACCAGAACAAGTAAGTGAGCTTTGGAAACAAATTAAACAACAAGAAAAACAAGGCAAGCCGCAATCAAGATTAGATGAAATAAAGCATGGGCCAGCATTGTTGCAGGCACAAGAAATTCAAACAAATGTAGCTAAGGTTGGGTTTGATTTCGAAACGGTAGAAGATGCGTATGAAAAACTAGAAGAAGAGTTGGATGAGTTTAAGCAGGCCCTAAAAAATCAAAATATTGATGAAATTCAAGACGAATTTGGAGATTGCCTGTTTTCATTAGTCAATGTTGGACGTAAACTTGCGATTTCAAGTGAAACATCACTTTTATCGACAATACATAAATTTAGAAGCCGTTTTGCTTTTATTGAAGATCAAGCCCAAAAACAGCAAAGAACATTAGAAGACATGACCCTGTCTGAAATGGATGAATTGTGGAATCAGGCAAAGCGGCAGTTAAAGTTAGGGGAAAAAACACATGCAATTCAGCATGAATCTTTGGAAAAATAAGCACAATATTTTCATTATTTTATTTTGGAGCGTGATTTCATCAACTTTTGTTCAGGCTCAATCTTTTGATCAAAATTTTAAGGAGTGGAAGGCTAAACAGCAGATGTATGATCAGAAGTTGAGCATGCAACACGCCTCTCATTCTAATAGTCCAAAAAGCTCAGTTATGACTGATTCATCAGGACAAATTCATTTGAATCAAGCCAATATTGATGAGCTCCAAAAGCTAAAAGGTATTGGTGAGAAAAAGGCTCAGGCAATTGTGGAATACCGTCAAAAGAATGGCGGCTTTAAAAATATTGATGAATTTAAAAACGTAAAGGGTATTGGTCCAGCCATTTTTGAAAAGAATAAAACGCGTTTGACTTTATAAATCATCTGTCTGTCAATTATCATTTCATGCGCAAACTACAGAGAATCAAATTGCCCTTTGTGTGCGTTAGAGCTATGATTAGCGACAACTTGTTATTTACGTCCTGACGTAGGAGACAGCGTCTTTTGCAAACCTTGCGAGCGTCAAAATGTGGTTTGTCCACAGCCCAACTTCCTTCTTCGATTTTAGATGTGATCGATAGCCTGACTAAAGCTGGCTATGAAGCTTATATTGTTGGGGGTGGTGTCCGTGATTTAATGCTAGGGCTTAATCCTAAAGATTTCGATGCAGTCACTAATGCAACACCTTCCCAGATTAAAGAAGTTTTTGGTCGACGTTGTCGAATCATTGGCCGTCGATTTGAATTAGCACATGTCTATTCAGGGCGTGAGCTTATTGAAGTTGCAACCTTCCGTGCTCCTCCAAAAAAAGCAGTCACCAGTGCTTCAGGCATGATTTTACGTGACAATAACTGGGGAACCATCGAACAAGACTTTGCTCGCCGTGACTTTTCAATCAATACGCTATATTACCAACCGCGTAAGAGTATTGTGCTTGATTTCTGCAAAGCAATTGATGATGTAAAAAATAAAACTCTACGTTTATTGGGCGATCCGGCACAGCGCTTCGAAGAAGACCCAGTGCGTATGCTGCGAACTCTACGTTTTGCAGCCAAGTTAAATTTCAAAATTGACTCAGATATTCTCAATATATTTGATGCAGAGATGACGCAACTATTGCGTGATGTCTCTCCACATCGTTTATATGATGAATCTCAGAAGCTCTTTACAATGGGACATTTGGCGCGTGTTTTGCCAATGTTGATTGAGTTTGGTGTTTGGAAACAACTCTTTGCCGATATTCAGCCTAACCTCACTCCATTTATTTTAAGAGCAGCAAAGAATACAGATCAACGTATTCAGGTTGGTAAAACAATTAACCCTGCATTTTTCTATGCAGTCTTATTGTGGCAACCATTTTTAGAGCGTTGTGAATTTTATTTATCTAAAGGTGTGGTACCAGCTGAAGCTCGTGCACAAGCTGGTTTAGATGTCTTAAAACGTCAAGCAACCCGCACAGTGATTCCTCGTTTTGCAGAAACTTTTATTCGTGAAGTTTGGGAAATGCAGACCCGTTTGCTTAATCCGAAACCACAGCAAATTGAAGCATTGGCTGGACACGCGCGTTTCCGAGCTGGTTTTGACTTCTTGTTACTTCGTGAAAAGTCAGGTGATGACACTACGCAAGGAATGGGAAGCTGGTGGGAAGCCTACCAAGAAATGTCGAATGACGAAAAAGAAGCAGCAATTAGCCAGTACAATCGTCAGAAGGCTAGAAACCGTCGTAAAGCTGTTGCTGAACCTGTTGAAAACAATAAAGTTGAGATGGAAATCGAACCTTTGGTTGATATTCCTGAACCACGCAGCCGTCGTGGGAAAAAAGAACGTGCTCGACAAGAACAATCGATGGGTCGTTTCGTTGAAAAAGCCACTGCTTCAGAAGCTGGGGTGATGGGCGACCATCCGATTTTGAAGCGTAAGCGAGTACAACGCGATTTAAGCCAAGTTATTTTTGGGCCAACGCAATGACAACGAAGACCTATATTGGTTTAGGAAGTAATTTAGGCGATTCACGCCAAATCTTATCTGAAGCCATTACTAAGCTTAAAACTTTAGGTGAAGTGAAAGTTTCTAAACTTTATCAAAGTCCGCCTATGGGTCCTCAAGATCAACCAAATTATTTAAATGCAGTTGCAGAGCTAAATACGGATCTCACGCCTTTAGATTTGTTAGACCAGTTACAGCGATTTGAGCAAGAGGCTGGTCGTGTACGCCTTCGTCGTTGGGGGGAGCGTACATTAGATCTGGATTTGCTTATATATGGTGATAAAAAAATTCAAAATGAGCGCTTAACTGTGCCACACATTGGAATTCTAGAGCGAGATTTCGTTGTAATTCCTTTATTAGATTTAGATGCTGATTTACATATTAACGATCAGCCACTTAAAAATTTAGAACTCATACAGCAGCCCACGCTGACTGTACTTGCTGATGAGTCTTGGGCTTAGAGCCTGACTTATTACGTTCTGCAAACTCCTGTAGAGGATACCATCATGATTAGTCTAAGTGACTTAAGAAAATTTAAAGCCGAAGGACGTAAGTTCTCTTGTCTAACTTGTTACGATGCGAGTATGGCAAAAGCAATGGAACTTGCTGAAATTGATACAATCTTAATTGGTGATTCTCTTGGAATGGCAATTCAAGGTCGTGACTCAACTTTACCTGTAACTGTTGAGGACATGGCTTATCATACAGCGGCTGTGCGTCGCGGTAACCAGCATGCTTTGATTATGACTGACTTACCATTTATGAGTTATGCCACCTTAAATGATGCTTTGCAAAACGCAAGAACAGTTATGCAAGCTGGTGCTCAGATGATCAAAATCGAAGGTGGCGCGTGGCTAAGTGAAACTGTACAAGTGTTAACACGTAATGGTGTACCTGTATGTGTACATTTAGGTTTAACTCCTCAATCTGTACACGTATTTGGTGGTTACAAATTACAAGCTAAAACACGTGAAGCAGCTGATCAACTTATTGCTGATTGTACGGCAGTGGTTGAAGCAGGTGCGGCAGTTCTATTGCTTGAGTGTGTTCCTGCTCAGTTGGGACAAGAAATTGCTGAACTATTTCCAAATACACCTGTGATTGGTATTGGTGCGGGTAATGCGACTGATGGTCAGGTACTTGTAGTACAGGATATGTTGGGTTTAACTTTTGGTCGAGTTGCGCGTTTTGTGCGTAACTTTATGAAAGAACAATCTGGAGAAACAGCAATCCTAGACGCTTTTAAAGCTTTTCATGCTGCCGTGCAGGATCAGTCATTTCCAGCCAAAGAACATACTTTCCACGTTGAGCTGTAATTCATGAAAACAGAAACCACCATACAAGGTCTTGCAGCTTCTTTAAATCCTGCTAGAGCTGCGCGTAAAATTATTGGTTTTGTCCCAACAATGGGAAATCTACATGAAGGACATCTCACACTTGTTCGTGAAGCGAAAAAGTTATGTGATGTTGTGGTTGTTAGTATCTTCGTAAATCCAACTCAATTTGGACCGGGTGAAGATTTTGATAACTATCCTCGCACTTTAGAACAAGATAGTCGTCTATTAGCCGATGTCGGTTGTGACATTATTTTTGCACCATCAGTTGAGCAAATGTACGGTACTCAGCCACGTTTAACCAATATAAGTGTTAGCCAAATTACTGATGCTTTATGTGGTAGTTCACGTCCTGGGCATTTTGATGGCGTAGCTTTGATAGTAACCAAACTCTTTAATATTGTGCAACCTAACTATGCTTTCTTTGGTCAAAAAGATTATCAGCAATTAGCAGTGATTCGTCAGTTTGTACAAGACTTAAATATCCCACTCGAAGTAATTGGTGTGCCAATTGTTCGTGCAGCAGATGGCTTGGCTCTTAGTTCAAGAAATGGTTATTTAAGTCCTGAGCAACGTCAGGTCGCTCCGGTTATTTATCAGAGTTTAAAGCAAGCTGAGCAGCATTTACATCAAGGCAAAGATCTACAACAAGTTTTAGAGGATATCAAAACTCAGTTGACAGATAATGGGTTTGTTGTGGATTATGTCGAAGCTCGTCAGTCAAATCTGTTACCTGCTACTCAGTTTGATCGTGATATTGTGTTGTTCATCGCGGCAAAATTGGGTGCAACTCGTTTGATTGATAATTTAGAAGTTGCCTTTACACCTCAATAAACAGATCAAAGGACAGCCATGCCATGAAGCGTATACTTATCGTGACAGGACAGTCTGGTTCAGGAAAATCTTCGGCTCTCCAAGTGTTAGAAGATTTGGGCTATTACTGTATTGATAATTTGCCTTTGGCATTGCTGCCCGAAATTGTGGCAAAGCTAGATCATGAAAATAATCTAGAGCAGTTGGCATTAGGTGTGGATGTTCGAAGCACTCGTGCAGATATGCAAGAGTTCGATCATGTTTTTGAGCAACTACAAAAACATGGCACAGTTGATGTGATTTATCTGACTACGCAAGATCAGGATTTGATCGCACGTTTTAGTGCATCGCGTCGCCCGCATCCATTGGCCAATCGTTTTAAAAGTCTGTTGCAATGTATTCATGAAGAAAAGCAGTTACTGCTGCCAATTCAGTTCCGCGCTACGGTTCATATTGATACAACGGATAAAAGTGTTCATGATTTAAAGCATATTTTACTGTCTAAATTGGGGCAGTCAGATAAGCTCATCGTGATATTGCAATCATTTGGATATAAACACGGCATTCCTTTAGATGCTGATTATGTTTTTGATGTACGGCATTTACCAAATCCGCATTGGGATTTAGAATTGAGACGGTTTTCTGGTTTGGATGAGCCAGTAAGACAATTTTTAGAAGCAAGTCCGCAAGCAAACGAAATGTTTGATGATATTCTTCACTTCTTAAAAAAATGGCTTCCAGCATTTGCTGAAGGACATCGTCACTATATGACGATTTCTATTGGTTGTACTGGTGGTCAACATCGTTCCGTTTATATCGTAGATAGACTAAAACAAGCACTTGAGGCAGAATGGTCTGTTCAGGTCTTACACAGAGAAATGAAGCACTGGTCATGATAGACACAACTGTTGATGTAATTAATAAACTCGGTTTACATGCTCGTGCATCAGGAAAACTGATAGAGGTCACTACAAAATTTCGTTCGTCGATCCAAATTGGAAAAGGCGATCATTTAGTAGATGCAAAAAATATTATGTCTTTGCTGATGTTAGGTGCAGGTAAAGGGACCACTTTGCGATTGGTCATTGATGGTACCGACGAAGAGCAGGCATTAAGTGAAGTACAGGCGTTATTCGCCGCAAAATTTTATGAGGCAGATTAATCGTGGCACGTCGTCCCCAACGTTATACTGAAGAAGATTTTGGCTCTTTAGAAGGACGTGCAAGTAAAACAGAACAGAAAAAAGCAGTTCAACGTATGGCTGCTTTAGGTGAGCAATTAGCACAACTTTCTGTTAAACAGATTCAAAAACTCCCAGTTGATGAACGTTTAATTGATGCGTTAATGGAAGTACAGAACATTAGTTCTTTTGAAGCTCGTCGTCGTCAGTTTCAACGTATTGGTAAATTATTGCGTAATGAAGATGAGACCGTTATTTTGTCTTATTTAACTCCGCAGCAAGGCGCAAAAAAGCAGGCTCAATTGATGCGTTGGGTTGATCGTATGATCGAACAAGGCGACCCTGCAATTAATGAATTTAGTAAAATTTATAATGCATCGGAGCGTCACACCTTGCGTCAGCATGTGTTGAGAATCAACCGTGATAAGAATCAACAAGTGAGTGAGGCAGAGCTTGAGGCATCAAAAGGTAAATTTGTAAACTATGTACAGCAAATTGCTTTATTGTCTGATCAAGGCTAAATGCTCTTCCATAAAAAGCGACGCTCAAGGCGTCGCTTTTTTATTTATACATTTTCAGCCCGTTCTTTTGCCCATTCACGCAATATAAATTTCTGTAATTTACCTGTCGATGTTTTCGGAATTTCTGTAATAACCACATCTTTAGGCACTTTAAAGCGCGCTAATTCTTTTTGGCAGTGTGCAATAATTTCTTCAGGTGTTGCTGTAGTACCCATCTTTAATTCAATAAACGCGCATGGTACTTCTTGCCAACGTGCATCGGGTTTAGCGACTACCGCAGCGGTTAATACAGCAGGGTGTTTATACAAAACATCCTCTACTTCTAAAGATGAAATGTTTTCTCCACCTGAAATAATGATGTCTTTCGAACGATCAGTAATTTTTGCATAACCATCTGGGTGACAAACGGCTAAGTCGCCCGTGTGAAACCATCCGCCAGCAAAGGCTTCTTGAGTGGCTTTAGGGTTCCTTAAATAGCCTTTCATGACAATATTGCCACGGAACATGATTTCTCCCATGGTTTGACCATCATTAGGCACAGGTTCCATAGTCTCGGGATCTAATACACGCATGCTGTCTTGTAATGGGTAGGGTACGCCTTGACGGGAATGAAGTTGGGCTTGTTCAGCAATTGATAGCTCATTCCATCCAGATTGAGAAGCGCATAGTGCAGAAGGCCCATAAGTTTCTGTTAAGCCATATACATGGTTTACGTTAATCCCCATGTTTCGCATCCCTTCAATAATGGCAACAGGTGGAGCTGCCCCAGCAACCATGACTTCAACATGGTGATCAAAGTTCGTTTGTTTTTCTTTAGGTAAGTCAAGAATCATTGAAAGAACAATAGGCGCACCACAGAAATAATCAACTTTATGGGCTGCAATCAATTGCATGACTAATTCTGGATCAACTTTGCGTAAACAAATATTGGTTCCACCACTTGCTGCTATGCTCCATGCAAAACACCAGCCATTACAATGAAAGAGGGGTAGTGTCCATAAATACACAGCACGCGGTTTCATTCCACAAGCCAAGATATTGCTTGCAGCATTAAGATAAGCCCCGCGATGATGATAGACCACGCCTTTGGGATTGCCTGTAGTGCCAGATGTGTAATTTAAGCTAATCGCATCCCATTCATCTTCTGGTAAATGCCAAGAGAAGTTAATATCGCCTTGAGCGATCCACTCTTCATATTCAAAAGAACCTAAAAACTGATTTTCGCCTTTATATTCTGTATCAGCTACATCAATCACAATAATGTGTTGATTCGGAATAAGTGAGAGGGCCTCTCTTGCTAAATTCACAAATTCAGGGTCAACCAACAATACTTTACTTTCAGCATGTTCCAGCATGAAAGCGATTGTTTTTGCATCTAAACGTGTATTGAGAGTATTAAGTACCGCACCAGCCATAGGAACTGCAAAATGCGCTTCAATCATGGCTGGAATATTTGGCAATAAGACAGATACCGTATCATTTTTCTCAATTCCCAGTTGCTTGAGCTGAGATGCAAATTGACAGCAGCGCTGATAAGTTTCTTTCCATGAAATTTGGCGTTTACCATGAATAATCGAAGCTTGATTCGGGTAAATATAAGCCGCACGCTCTAGGTAGCGTAGAGGTGATAACGCAACAAAGTTTGCGGGTGTGCGTGGTAACTCATCATAAGCACTAACCATGTGAAACAACTCCGTGTTCTATTTTTAATTCATTCTTTGAACATATGATTTAATATTAATCAAAGCATTTATGCTTTAGTCTTAAAGAACGATACCATCCAGTCAAAAAATGAGCAGAAATGCTATTTTCTTCATCTTAAACCACTTGTGTTAAACATGTTTAAAAATTATCTCAACATATTTTTTAAGTCATTTATTGCTGTTTACGCGATAAACAAAATGTATTTATGATTTTATGGACCCAAAGGTTTTCACATTGCTTGAACAAGTGTAAAATCTTTCAGGTTTTTTTAACTTTGATTTACACCGTTTTTATATTTTGAGGTTCGCCTCGATCATAATCTCGCGGTGAAATGCTCCTTCGTATAGGGCATCACTCCTTAAGGATTTTTTTATGCCAATTATCACATTGCCAAATGGCGATCAAAAGAGTTTTGATCACGCTGTATCTGTTATGGAAGTTGCCCAAAGTATCGGGCCTGGTCTAGCAAAAAATACTGTTGCTGGCCGTGTAAATGATCGCTTAGTTGATGCATGTGACTTAATTACCGAAGATTCGACCTTACAAATTATCACTCCAAAAGATGAAGAAGGTCTTGAAATTATTCGCCATTCTTGTGCACACCTTGTAGGGCATGCTGTTAAACAGCTTTTCCCAGAAGCCAAGATGGTGATTGGTCCAGTCATTGAAGAAGGTTTTTACTACGACATCTGGATGCCACGTCCTTTTACCTTGGATGATATGGCAGCTATCGAAGAGCGTATGAAAAAGCTCATCGATCAAGATTACGATGTCGTTAAAAAAATGACACCACGTGATGAAGTTATTGCTGAATTTACTGCGCGTGGCGAAGAATATAAATTACGCTTGATTGCAGACATGCCTGAAGAAACACAAATGGGCTTGTACTACCATCAAGATTATTTGGATATGTGTCGTGGTCCACACGTACCGAATACCAAATTCTTAAAATCATTCAAGCTCACTAAAATCTCTGGTGCATACTGGCGAGGTGATGCGAAGAATGAACAGCTTCAACGTATTTATGGTACGGCATGGGCAGATAAGAAACAGCTTGCTGCGTACATTAAGCGTATTGAAGAGGCTGAAAAGCGCGACCATCGTAAAATTGGTAAAGCTTTAGACTTGTTCCATATGCAAGAAGAAGCACCAGGTATGGTGTTCTGGCATCCAAACGGTTGGACGATTTACCAAGTTCTTGAACAATACATGCGTAAAGTTCAGCAAGACAACGGTTACCTTGAGATTAAAACACCGCAAATTGTAGACTTTACATTGTGGGAAAAATCAGGTCATGCGGCGAACTACGCTGACAACATGTTTACGACTCATTCTGAAAATCGTAATTATGCCGTTAAGCCAATGAACTGCCCATGTCACGTGCAAGTTTTCAACCAAGGTTTGAAGTCTTACCGTGATCTACCGATTCGTTTAGCAGAGTTTGGTTCTTGTCATCGTAACGAACCATCAGGTTCTTTACACGGCATTATGCGTGTACGTGGCTTTACACAAGATGACGCACATATTTTCTGTACTAAAGAACAGATCGGTCAAGAAGTTGCAGATTTTATTAAGCTGACTTTAGAAGTTTATAAAGATTTTGGCTTTGAAGAAGTGCAAATGAAACTTTCTACACGTCCAGAAAAACGTGTCGGTGATGATGCACTTTGGGATATGGCTGAAAAATCTTTAGCAGATGCTTTAGATGCAGCGGGTCTGGAATGGGAATTACAACCTGGTGAAGGCGCGTTCTATGGTCCGAAAATTGAATTCTCATTGAAAGACTGTCTCGGTCGTGTATGGCAGTGTGGTACTATTCAGTGTGACTTCAACTTACCAGAACGTTTAGATGCGTCTTATGTGACTGAAGACAATGATCGTGATCAGCCTGTGATGTTGCATCGTGCAATTCTTGGCAGTTTTGAGCGTTTTATTGGTATACTAATTGAACACTACGCTGGTTTCATGCCACCTTGGTTGTCGCCGTTACAAGCATGTGTCATGAATATTACCGACTCTCAAGCTGAAGCTTGTGAGAAAGTCGTAGCAAAACTCAAAGAAAATGGCCTTCGTGCTATTTCTGACTTGAGAAATGAAAAAATCGGATTTAAGATTCGTGAGCGTACTCTAGAGCGTATTCCTTACCTATTAGTTCTTGGTGATCGAGAAGTTGAAGAAGGTACAGTGAATGTGCGTACCCGCTCAGGAAAAAATTTAGGTACTATGTCAGTAGATGCATTCATTGACTTAGTGAAGTCTGCCGTCGCCGAACGTGGCCGGTATATTGTGGAGTAAGAAAGATTAAACAGCCTGACCGTAACCAACAACAAGGTGCAAAAAGCAACCGTCCAGCAATTAACGACGAGATCCGTGCAAAAGAAGTACGCCTCGTTGGCGCTGACGGTGAGCAAAAAGGAATTGTTTCATTAAATGAAGCACTGCGCGCTGCTGAAGAGGCAGATCTTGACCTAGTTGAGATCGTTGCAAACGCCGAGCCGCCTGTTTGTAAAATTATGGATTACAACAAGCACTTGTTTGACCTTAAGCAGAAGCAAAAAGATGCGAAGAAAAAACAGCATCAAGTGCAAGTGAAGGAAATCAAACTGCGCCCTGCAACTGATGTTGGTGATTATCAAGTTAAGCTTCGTGCTATTTTGAAATTCCTTGAAGAAGGAAACAAAGTGAAAATCACTTTACGTTTCCGTGGTCGTGAAATGGCTCACCAACAACTTGGCTTAGCTCAATTACAAAAAATTGAAGCAGATGTCGCTGAGTTTGGGGTTGTGGAACAAGCACCTAAAATGGAAGGCCGTCAAATGGGTATGTTACTTGGACCAAAAAAGAAAAAGTAATACTCAAAAAAAGCACTGCAAAAGCAGTGCTTTTTTATATCCTCATCATAATAAAAAAGATGATTAAATTTTCTTTGTTCAGTTTTCTTTAAGACAATTGCGATATCTTTTAAAAGAAATTCAATTCTTGAATTTTATGTATTTTTTAGTGTTGGAAACCTCATCGTTTCTCTTAAAACATGCTATAACGCAAGATGCAGTCATGATAACGATGAATAGGAAATAGAATGATTGATCTCTATTATTGGGGAACTCCCAATGGACATAAAATCACAATTGCCTTAGAAGAAATGGGACTGGATTATACTCTTTACCCCATCAATATTTTAGAAAATGATCAATTTCAACCAGACTTTCTGAGAATTTCTCCAAATAATAAAATTCCGGCAATTGTTGACCAAGATGGACCACGTGGTGAGCCAATTTCAATATTTGAATCAGGCGCTATTTTGCAATATTTAGGTCGGAAAACTGGATTATTTTATCCAGCAGATGAGCAAGAGCGAGTTGAAGTTGAACAATGGCTCATGTGGCAAATGGGTGGGCTAGGACCTATGCTTGGGCAGAATCATCATTTTAACCGCTTTGCACCAGAAAAAATTCCATACGCTATAGACCGCTATGTAAATGAGACTAAACGTTTATATGGCGTTTTGAATAAACAGCTCATTGGTCAGAAATTTGTTGCAGGTGAATACTCGATTGCTGATATGGCAATTTTACCTTGGATCTTGCGCTATGAATGGCAGGGTATCCAATTAGAGGATTACCCTTATGTCCAAGAATACATTGTTCGCTTAACGGCACGTCCTGCGATTCAAAAAGCATTGTCTATTAAAGTAGCTTGATTTTTGCGTGGATTTAATAAATGTTTAAAGCAAAAAGTCATTTGGTTTGATGAGTTATGCTGAGTTACTTTTTGCTTTTTTTAAGTGCTTTTGGGGCGGCCACATTATTACCGTTACAATCAGAAGCTGTGCTCGCTACCTTATTATTAAAAAAAGAACACTCAGCTTTTCTTCTCATTTCTATTGCCACTTTTGGAAATGTACTGGGCTCGTGTGTGAACTGGTGGCTTGGTTTAAAAATAGAGAAGTTTAAACACAAAAAGTGGTTCCCAGTTTCTGAAAAACGCTTAGAACAAGCTCAGCGTTTTTATCATAAGTATGGGTTTTATTCGCTGCTTCTAAGTTGGACACCTGTGATTGGTGACCCACTTACTTTAGTTGCGGGCTTATTCAAAGAAAATTTTTGGCGCTTTTTAATTATAGTTTTGATTGCTAAAGCAGGACGCTATATTTTTATTTATTGGATGATTACAGATTTTATTTAAGATAAAAGCATCCGAAGATGCTTCTATTAAAACGATTTAATTAGTCTTCTGAGCTTTTAGTAATATCGACTTTAAAGAGATCATTGGTTTTTAGCCAACAGAAGGTGACTACTGCAAGTGTCATACAACCACCAAAAATGGTCGCTGCAATCGTTCCTAAATATTTAGCTGCCAACCCTGACTCAAATGCACCAAGCTCATTACTTGATGAGACGAACATCCCGTTTACGGCAGCAACGCGTCCACGCATATTTTCTGGCGGAAAAATTTGCAAAATGGTTTGTCTAACCACAACTGAAATGCTGTCACAAGCACCTGTCATAGCCAACGCAAATAGTGATAACCACATGTTATTTGAGAACGCGAAAAGAATCGTGAAAACACCAAATCCTGCAACAGCAAGTAGCATGTTACGCCATGCATGTTGAGTTGGCGGGAAGCGAGTCAAAGCAATCATAGTGAAGAGCGCTCCAATAGAGGGTGCCGCACGTAAATATCCCAGTCCTTCTGGGCCGACTTTTAAGATATCTTCTGCAAAAATTGGTAATAATGCGATGACTCCACCAAATAAAACAGAAGCTAAATCAAGAGAAATTGCCCAAAGAACAATTTTAGTTTTCCAGATAAAACGGAAACCATCTCCTAAACTTTCTAAAACATTAGCAGTTTCAATTTTAGGGAAAGTACGCTTATGCAATAGGTTAATTAAGATAAAACAAATAGCAAGTAAAACCGCAACACTAAATAAGCTTGTTTCTCGGCCTAAATAGGCAAGCATGAAACCACCAAGCATTGGCCCCATAATTACACCACTTTGCCAACCGATTGTCGTCCATGTTGCACCATTTGCATACAGTTCACGAGGAATCAAAAATGGTTTTAAAGACGTTGCAGAGGGATTATAAAACCCACGTATAGTACCTAAGCCAAAAATAACAGCATAAATACCCCAAGAAAGGAAATTTACGCTGATATGACCTAAACCATGCAGATGGAACAGCGACCATAGTACTAAAGGAAGAGGAACCGAGAAAAATAAACAGATTTTCATAATAATCTGTTTATTAAACCTATCTGCAAAATAGCCACCCCAAAGAGAAAGAGCAATAAAAGGAATGGCTTCTGCAAGTCCTATTAAACCTAGAGTCAGAGGATCTTTGGTGATTTGATAGAGTGAGTAAGCAACAATAATTTCTTGAATCAGAATTGCTAAAGTTAAGCAAAATTGATTAATCGTAACAATTGAGAAATCTCTGTAGCGTAAGGCAGCAAATGCATCATGTTTCTGCATTAGGAATATCGTATGTTGATAATTTGATCGTATTATAAATGGAAAAAAGCGCAGGTGCTTTATTTATTATTGATATTGCTAACACCGTGGAAGGCGAAAAAGTCTTTCTTTGCATCATAAAAACAGTAACTAATAGTTTTAATTTTAGTCAGCATACTATAAAATACGCGCTTCCTTACCTGCAGGTCGATTTTGCAATGGTGCGATCGTGCCGAACAGGTGCCCAAAAGAGGTTACTATGGCTAAGTTAAAAACTCGCCGTGGTGCAGCTAAACGCTTCAAAGCGACTGCAAACGGTTTTAAGCGCAAACAAGCATTCAAGCGCCACATTTTGACCAAAAAATCTGCTAAACGTATCCGTCAATTACGCGGCTGTGTAATGGTTCATGTTTCTGACATGAATTCAGTTCGTCGTATGTGCCCATACATCTAAGGAGATTATAAATGGCTCGTGTAAAACGTGGTGTAGTGGCTCATCGTCGTCACAAAAAAATTCTTGCTCGCGCTAAAGGTTACTACGGTGCTCGTTCACGCGTTTACCGCGTAGCGTTCCAAGCGGTAATCAAAGCTGGTCAATACGCTTACCGTGACCGCCGTCAAAAGAAACGTCAATTCCGTGCTCTATGGATTGCGCGTATCAATGCTGGTGCTCGTCAAAACGGTTTGTCTTACAGCCGTATGATCGATGGCTTGAAAAAAGCTCAAGTGATCATCGACCGTCGCGTATTAGCTGACATCGCTATGCATGATGCAGTAGCATTTGCTGCTTTAGCTGAAAAAGCTAAAGGTGCATTAGCTGCATAAGCTTAGAGATTCAAAGAAAGACCGCTTTTTAGCGGTCTTTTTTATTTTTAGTGGTTCTATTTTAAAAAGAGATAACAATCAGAGATAAAAGACGAAAGACGAAAGACGAAAAATTTCTAAATAATTTAATTCAAAAAGTACAGCAAGGTCATCAGGTCAAATATTTATATTTCTGGGGGCATATTCCTAAGAAAGCTGATGTTGTTGATAAGAGTTGTTTTAGTCAGTGGTTTCCTGCGCAATTTGAAGTAGAGGGTATTAAATACTTTACTGCTGAACACTATATGATGGCGCAGAAAGCAAAATTATTTAATGATGAAGAAATTTTTGCACGAATTTTGCAAGTTAAACATCCTAATGAAGCGAAACAGCTAGGTCGTAAAGTGCGTAATTATGATGAACAGGTATGGCAAGAAAAGCGTTTTGACATCGTGGTGCGAGCAAACTCTGCTAAATTCTCTCAGCATTCGGAATTGAAAAAATTCTTATTAGCAACGAAAGATCGTATTTTGGTTGAAGCATCTCCAGTCGATAAAATTTGGGGAATTGGTATGGCACAAGATCATCCACATATTCAAGATCCATCTCTATGGCAAGGACTAAATTTGTTGGGTTTTGCTTTAATGCATGTTCGAGAGCTACTTTTACCTGAGTAGGTTGGTGTGAGACCAATCAATACTTCACTTTAAAAATAGTGGTGTGAGGGAAGTGAATTGAAATCATTAAATGACATGGATATTCGTATAGCATCACTTAAGGATGCATTATCTATTGCAGAAGTACATGTACAGGGCTGGAAAGAAACCTATACAGGTATAATTAAGCAAGAAATATTAGATGAGCTTAAAGTACTAGATAAAGAACAATTATGGAAAGAAATAGCCCAAAGCCCTGATCATAAGTTATTTGTCTATACTGAAAATGGGTTCGTGAAAGGCTTTCTCGATGGTTATTTAAATCCAGACAATAATATTGCTGAAATTATGGCTTTTTATCTTTTAAAAGAAGTTCAAAAGCAAAGCATTGGACGTGAGTTATTTCAAAAGTTCTACCAATGTGCTTTAAATCAAGGATACAGTTTTATTCGCTTAGAAGTCTTTAATAAAAATCCAAGTCGTTTCTTCTACGAAAAAATGGGAGCTAAATTAATTGGGGAAACCGAACTACCTGAGTTCGGCCCCGAAATAACAGAGTTACTTTATCAATGGGAACTCTAATCTTTAAAGACCAAAATAATAAGCCAAAGCACAAATAATAATTGTCAAAACAATCAGCTTAATAACGCCTAAACCATTGCCTTTATGGTGGTGAGACTTGAGATGCTGCGGATTTTCATTTGATTGTTCAAATGGAGAAGGTTTAACTACAGGCACCATCTGAGCTGTCTGATAATGGTTGGCAACTTTCACAATAAGCTTGGCGAACAAATCATCAGTTTTTTGTGTAAAGTTTCTTAGGTTGATGAGCTGTTCTTGATCTAGTTCTTCTCCTAAAGGATCATTTGCAAGGCGTTTCTTTTGTTCTAAATAATTGGCTAATGCTTGTGTACGAGATAAAAGTTGATGAGCATAATCTGCGGGATAATTCTCTGGAATTAATGCAAGTTTTGGCTCTAAGCTTTTAATATTTGTACCATCAAAAACAGCTTTTTGAAATTCTGGTTCCTCAAAGCCTGCTGCGTACTTACTCTGGAATAATTCACTATCCATAAAATCGGCTATTTCTTGCCATGGCGGATTTTTTAAATCAACTTCAATTTTTTTTGATAATTTTTCATTGAGTTCAAAACGCCAGAAAGTTTCTAAACGAAGCTCACAGGTTTGTGAGGCAGGGGCTTCGAATTCGTTATCATTGTTATACCATTCGGCAAGCTCATGGCCAAAAATCCATGCAAACTTCTTATCGTTTTGATGACTCACAATAAAATGAGTATAAGGTAAGAGCTCGACATTGCTATTCGGATTTTGCTCTTCATTGAGAAGGCTTGATAAATGTAAGCTAAGCTTTGTGGTGCCTTGTTTTTTTAATGCTTCTAGCCAAACTTGGAAGTGTTGAGCCAATAAATGCTGAGAATTTAAGTCACGAAACTGAAAACTATGATGGTCGAAAATATGATGTTGTCGCCATTGGTTAAAGCTTAAATTCTGACGGAGGTATTCATTACCATATGTCACAAGCGTAAGTTGTTGTTTCCAAATCTCATTAAGCGCCATAATAGTTGATCTCATTGACGATGCTATTATCTTATACGTTTTGTCTTTTTGTTGCCTAATACATTTTTCATGATGGATAAACTTCATCAATTCGATGAAAAACTGTTAGAATGCAGTGTTTTATTATATTTTTTAAATTTGTTGCTTTGAGAGTTAATATGTCACTGGAAGCCCTGACCACAGAAGCGCTTGCTGCCATTGCAGCAGCTCAAGACCTTGTTGCACTTGATCAGGTGCGTGTGCAATTTACAGGGAAAAAAAGCCAGCTTGCAGAACAATCGAAAGCATTAGGGAAAATGGACCCTGAAGAACGTAAAGTACAAGGTGCTGCGATTCATGCTGTTCGAGAAACAATTAATACTGCATTAACAGAACGTCAAGCGGCACTACAACAGGCAGCACTTGCACAAAAGCTAGCAAGTGAAACGATTGATATTACATTGCCGGGCCGTGGTCAACGTATTGGTACAGTCCACCCTGTTACTCAGGTACAAGAGCGAATTTGCCAGTTCTTTACTAAAGCTGGTTTTACAGTTGCAACCGGTCCAGAAGTTGAAGATGACTATCACAATTTCGAAGCATTAAATATTCCTGGTCATCATCCAGCACGTGCTATGCACGATACTTTCTACTTTGATGCAACTCACTTGCTACGTACACATACCTCTGGGGTACAGATTCGTACAATGGAGACGAGTGAGCCGCCAATTCGTATCGTATGTCCTGGCCGTGTTTACCGTTGTGATTCGGATCAAACGCATTCGCCAATGTTCCATCAGATCGAAGGTTTATACGTTGCTGAGAACACCAGCTTTGCTGAATTAAAAGGTTTATTGATTAACCTACTGAATGAATTTTTTGAGAAAGATTTAAAAGTACGTTTCCGCCCATCATATTTCCCATTTACAGAGCCTAGTGCAGAAGTGGATATCATGGATGAGTGTGGACGTTGGTTAGAAGTATTAGGCTGTGGCATGGTACATCCAAATGTATTAAGTGCTGCGGGTATTGATCCTGATAAATACAAAGGCTTTGCTTTTGGTTTAGGGGTAGAGCGTTTTGCAATGTTGCGTTATGGCATTAATGATTTGCGTATGTTCTATCAAAATGATGTGCGTTTCTTACGCCAATTTGCCTAACAATTTTTCAGGATTAAAAAAGGTTTATAAAGATGAAGATTAGCGAAAATTGGCTACGCACATGGGTTAACCCAGCAATTGATAGTGAGACATTGTCTGATCAGTTAACTATGCTTGGGCTTGAAGTTGACGAACTTGCACCTGTTGCTAAGCCATTTACTGGCGTTGTGGTCGGCGAAGTTTTAACAGTTGAGCAACACCCTGATGCAGACCGTCTGCGTGTAACAACAGTTAATATTGGTTCGGGTGAGCCTTTACAAATTGTTTGTGGGGCACCAAATGTCCGCGCTGGAATGAAAGCGCCTGTGGCAACTATTGGTGCTGTATTACCGGGTGATTTTAAAATCAAAAAAGGTAAACTTCGTGGAGTTGAGTCACAAGGCATGCTTTGTGGTGCTTCTGAAATTGATCTTGAAGATAAGATCGATGGTTTGCTCGAACTACCAGCTGATGCTCCAGTAGGAGTAAACATCCGTGAATACTTAAAACTTGATGATAACGTCATCGATATCAGTATTACACCAAACCGTGGTGATTGTTTCAGTATCCGTGGTATCGCACGTGAGATTGCAGTAATTAACCAACTGCAAATGAATGAACCTGAAATCAAATCAGTTGATGCGACAATTGCTGATGAGAAGAAAGTAGTGATCAGCACTGAAGGTGCGCCACGCTACTTAGGGCGTGTAATTAAAAACGTTAATGTAAAAGCTGCTACTCCTGAGTGGATGGAGCAGGCTTTAGCACGTTCAGGAATTCGCACGCACAGTATTTTGGTTGATGTGACGAACTATGTCCTCATGGAATTGGGTCAGCCAATGCATGCTTTCGATTTAGCTAAAATCGAAGGGACTATACATGTGCGTCAAGCTAAGCCACAAGAAAAATTACAACTCCTTAATGATCAAGAGGTTGAATTTCAAGAAGATATTATGGTGATTGCTGATGACCAGAAAGCTTTGGCAATTGCTGGAATTATGGGTGGTCTAGCATCAAGCGTAACTGATGATACAACTGATATTTTCCTAGAAAGTGCTTTCTTCGCGCCACTTGCGATTGCTGGACGTGCTCGTCGTTTTGGCTTGCATACCGATTCTTCACAGCGTTATGAACGTGGTGTAGATTTTGAATTGCCGTTAATTGCGATGAACCGTGCTTCGCAGCTTATTCAAGAGTTGGCAGGTGGTGAATTTGGTCCAATTACTGTTGCTGAAAAAACTGAAATTTTACCAAAACGTGAAGCAATTGAACTGAAACAAGCTCAGGTAGACCAATTGTTGGGATATCAAGTGACGGCTGATTTCATTGCAGATGCTTTAACTCGACTAGGATGTGAAGTAACTGTTAAAGCTGAAGGTGAATGGAGTGTAGTACCTCCATCACATCGCTATGACATGGCTATTTATCAAGACTTAATTGAAGAAGTGGCACGTATTGATGGTTATGACAATATCCAAATTAGCTTACCAAGCATGGATGTTCAATTAGCTAAATATCAAGACCGTTTTGAAATTGCAGAGTTACGCCAAACTATCGTGACTTTAGGCTATCAAGAAGCAATTAGTTTTAGTTTTGCTGATGCAAAACTTGAAAAGCAATTGAACCCGCAAGTAAATCCGTTAATGCTAGCCAATCCAATTTCAAGTGATTTGGCTGCAATGCGTAGTACTCTACTTTCAAGTTTAATCCCTTGCGTACAATATAATCTCAACCGTCAACAAAGTCGTGTTCGTTTCTTTGAATTAGGACTTCGTTTTGATTATCAAAATGCTAAAAGTATTGAAGATCTAAAACAGATTCCGACTTTAGCTCTAGTGGCAGTTGGCTCGCAACAACCAGAATCTTGGCATGTGAAGCCTCAACCAATGGATTTCTTTGACTTCAAAGGAGAGATAGAAGAGATTTTGGCTGCTGGTCGTGTCAAAGTTGAATATGTACGTTCTGAGCGTGCATGGTTGCATCCGGGGCAGTCTGCTGAAATTTTAGTTGATGGACAATCAATTGGTTACTTAGGCCGTCTGCATCCATCTTTAGAAAACGAGCTTGATTTAACAACAACGTGGGTTGCTGAGCTTGATCAAACAGCCGTTTTGCAATCTTATGTATCTAATTTTACAGAATTATCACGTTTTCCTTCGATTAGACGTGATATTGCGCTTTTAATCTCTGATAATATAAATGTTAGAGATATTCAGCAGTTAATCGAAAAAACTGGTGGAGAGCTTTTAGACTCTACATGGTTATTCGATGTGTATACGGGGCAGGGTGTCGAAGAAGGTAAGCGCTCATTGGCGTTTGCATTATTATGGCAACATCCTTCACGTACGCTTGAAGATGCTGAAATTAAATCTGGTATGGACAATATAATCCAAGTGTTGGAAAACACTTATCAAGCGACATTGAGGGCCTCATGACAGCATTAACTAAAGCAGACATGGCTGATCATTTAAGTGAGTTAACCAGCTTAAATCGCCGTGAAGCAAAACAAATGGTCGAGTTGTTCTTCGACGAGATTAGCCAAGCGCTTATTGCAGGGGAGCAGGTTAAGCTTTCTGGTTTTGGTAATTTCGAGTTAAGAGATAAACGCGAACGTCCAGGACGTAACCCTAAGACAGGTGAGGAAATTCCAATTTCTGCGCGCCGTGTAGTTACGTTCAGAGCGGGTCAGAAGTTTAGACAACGCGTTGGAAATGAGCAGATCGATTGATCTGCTTTTTTTATATTTAAGATAGCTTTACATAATTTTATTGGGCATCAATATAGGGTCGCTTAATCTTAGAAAATCAAACTTTAAACATAAAAAAAGAGGACAAAATGTCCTCTTTTTTTATCTAATCTAAATTATAGATTAGTGTGCAGCAGAAGCAGCAACGTCAGAAGCAGCAGCAGCAACGTCAGAAGCAGCAGCAGCAACGTCAGAAGCAGCAGCATCAACAGCTACAGCAGCTTCAGAAGCAGCAGCAGTAGCTTCAGAAGCAGCAGCTACAGCTTCAGAAGCAGCAGCAGGAGCTTCTTCTTTCTTAGAACAACCAACGAAAGCTAAAGTAGCAGCAACAGCAGCAGCAACAGCGAATTTTTTGAATAACATGGCATCACTCTCACAAAAAAGATTTGAGATTAAAAAAACCTAAGTTGGACTGTTTTGCTTTTATTATTCCTAAAACGTAGCTAGGTAACAACGCATGGAGCAGTCTAACTGGTCTGCCGCTATGCTATCACTGCAAATGCTGAAATACTACTGTCGTCTATCAAAAAAACGTGTGAAAAAGAGAAAAACAGACTGTTTTTTAACAGAAAAAAACAATTAATCGGCTCGTGTATATTGGAAAAGGTAGAGGTAAGCTACTAAAAAAACTAAGCTTTTTTATGTAAAAATATTTATTATCAAAAGCTTATAAATAATTTTACATAAAAATAAGCAAAATGTATTTTTGTGTAAAGCTTGTCAACCAAATAAAAAGCCACTCAAAAGAGTGGCTTTTTTGAAGGCTTAATTACTTAAGTTGAAGCTTTGCGTTTCATTTGATCAAAGAAATCATCGTTTGTTTTGGTTTCTTTCATACGGTCAAGTAAGAATTCCATTGCTGCCAATTCATCCATAGGGTGAAGTAGCTTACGGAGGATCCATACTTTACGTAATTTATCTTCATCCATTAAACGCTCTTCACGACGTGTGCCAGATTTTTTGATATTCATAGCAGGGAAGACTCGTTTTTCAGCAATACGGCGATCAAGCGTAATCTCTTGGTTACCTGTACCTTTGAACTCTTCATAAATTACATCATCCATTTTACTGCCTGTTTCAATCAAAGCAGTAGAGATGATCGTAAGTGAGCCGCCTTCTTCGATGTTACGTGCAGCACCGAAGAAACGTTTAGGGCGCTCTAATGCATGAGCATCTACACCACCAGTTAACACTTTGCCTGATGATGGGATTACTGTGTTATAAGCACGTGCAAGACGAGTAATAGAGTCAAGAAGAATCACAACATCTTTTTTATGTTCAACAAGACGTTTTGCTTTTTCAATTACCATTTCTGCAACTTGTACATGGCGAGCTGGTGCTTCATCAAATGTTGAGGCAATAACTTCACCGCGAACAGTACGCTCCATTTCAGTTACTTCTTCTGGACGTTCGTCAATGAGTAGAACAATCAAGAATACTTCTGGATTGTTTCTAACAATCGATTGAGCAATATTTTGAAGTAACATTGTTTTACCCGCTTTCGGCGGTGCAACAATAATAGAACGTTGGCCTTTACCAATTGGCGCAACTAAATCAACGACACGAGCAGTTAAGTCTTCTGTCGTACCATTACCTAATTCCATAACCAATTGTTCGGTCGGGAAAAGTGGAGTTAAGTTTTCAAATAAAATTTTATTACGAGAATTTTCTGGCGTGTCGTAGTTAATCTGGTTAACTTTGAGCAACGCAAAATAACGCTCACCTTCTTTTGGAGGGCGAATAGTACCTGTGATGGTATCACCTGTACGCAAGTTAAAGCGTCGGATCTGTGAAGGACTCACATAAATATCATCCGGACCTGCTAAATACGAACCTGCGGCAGAACGCAAAAAACCAAAACCATCAGAGAGAATTTCGAGAACGCCATCACCAAAAATTTCTTCGCCATTCATTGCATGGCGTTTCAAAATGGCAAAGATAATATCTTGCTTTCTGTTACGAGCCATACCTTCCAGGCCCATAAATTCAGCAATTTTAATTAGTTCGCCGATTGGTTTTTTCTTGAGTTCAGTTAAATTCATAAGGGTCAGAATTAGGAAAGAGTAGAGTGTGGTTTAAAAAGGAGAAAAATCGCTCGCATACAAAAAAGATTATCGCAATTGTATTTACACAATAACAATTCAGAAGTCTGATTAATTGTTTCGAAGAGAAATGTGAAAAAACAATTTCTGTTGCCGAGTGGCGATCTTTATGTTTGTGTCTTGTAAGAAGCCAGACGAAGATGATTCCCTTCAGTGCCTCTTGAGCATGCAATATAAGCCAGCCTAGCTAATTTGTCAATTTATAGGCGAAAAAAATACGCTATAAAAAAGTATAGCGTATTTTCTTTTTTAGCATTTTGACTTAAACATTTTCATCAATAAAGCTAACAAGTTTAGAGCGAGGTACAGCACCAATTTGTTGAGCTACAACTTCACCATTTTTGAAAAGTAGTAAAGCAGGAATGTTACGGATGTTGTATTTCACTGCTGTATCTTCGCAAGAAGTCACATCAACTTTAACAATTTTTACTTTACCAGCATATTCACTTGATAGGTCTTCAAGAACAGGTGCGATCGCTTTACAAGGTGCACACCATCCTGCCCAGAAGTCAACAAGTACAGGGGTTTCAGCATCTAAAACATCTGCTTGGAAGTTATCATCAGTTGTATTTACAATAGTCGCAGACATGGTACGGCTCCAATTTTTAGAAAAAAGTGCTATTACAGGAGAAATTATCTCTATCAGTATTACATAGCTACTTAGTTCAATGTAAGGGTTTGATGCTATTATTCAAGGCTTAACTAAATTTGTCTAATGGATGCTCACGATATCCATCATCGACTTGTACAATCAATTTATAAATAGAAAAATCTAAATGACAGCTAATTGTTGATGAAAATGGCTTTTCAATTGCATTCTTGTGAATTACTCTAGGCGTGAATTGTTATGGGTTTAGTTCAATAATGTCTGATTTTCTGATTGATGAAGAATTACTTGCCGCCATAGATATGGGGTCGAACAGTTTTCACCTTGCAATTGCACGGGTAGATCATGGCGAAGTTAAAAAAGTTGCTTCGATGTCAGAAAAAGTACAGCTCGCAGCTGGTTTAGATGAAAATAAAAACCTAACAGAAGCCGCTCAGCAACGAGGCTTAGCCTGCTTGGCTCGTTTTGTGGGAAGATTAAGTTCTGTTCAACCGAATCGCTTACGAATTGTGGCGACCAATGCTTTGCGTCAGGCAAAAAATGGTCATGAATTTATTCAAAAAGCAGCAGAAATTTTGCCTAAACCCATTGAAATTATTGCTGGGCGAGAAGAAGCGCGTCTGATTTATCTTGGCGTATCGCATACCATGGCAAATGGTGGTCGACGTTTGGTTGTAGATATTGGTGGTGGTTCTACTGAGTTCATTATTGGTGAAGAGTTTGAACCTATTTACACTGAGTCATTGCAAATGGGATGTGTGGCTTATACAAAAGCCTACTTTGCTGATGGTGAAATCACACAAAAAGCCTTTGATAAAGCAGTAGTTGCTGCCCGTAAAGAACTTTCAGCTATTGCAACAACATATAAAATGGAAGGTTGGGATACTGTCGTTGGTTCTAGTGGAACTATTAAAGCTTGCCGTCAAATTATGGTGAATATGGGCTTGAGCGATGAACAAGAAAACGTTACTCGAGAAGGCTTATATAAACTCAAAGATAAATTACTTAAGTTTAAAAATATTTCTGAAATTGATTTTGAAGGGTTAAGAGAAGATCGACGAGCAGTTTTGCCAGCCGGATTGGCAATTTTGTACGCAGTTTTCGAAGTTTTAGAAATTGATCGTTTGGCATATTCTGATGGTGCATTACGTGAAGGAGTCATGTATGACCTGTTAGGTCGTTTTAAACATGAAGATATCCGTGATCGAAGTGTACAGGCTTTAATGGGGCGTTATAACGCCGATCCTAAACAGGCAGAACGAGTTGTAAATACAGCACAACAATTATTTGATGGTGTTGCAGAGTCCCTTAATTTAACGAGTGAAGACAGTGACTTACTGCGTCGAGCTGCTTATTTGCATGAAATTGGTTTAGCAATTAGTCATGGTGGTTATCACCGTCATGGTGCTTATTTATTGCAGCATTCTGATATTCCGGGTTTCTCACAAATTGATCAAAATCACCTTTCACATTTGGTTGCTCACCACCGTCGTAAATTGCGAAATGATGTAAAAAATGAAATTTTGAAGGCTGGTGGTAATAAATTACTTTATCTATGTTTATTACTTCGCCTAGCAGTTTTACTCAACCATAGTCGAAGTGATCAGATGCTTCCTGCCATTGAACTGACCATCATAAATGATCAACAATGGCAACTTAGTGTTTCTGGTGATGCCAAACAATGGCCATTGTTAGTTGCCGACTTGCATGATGAGCAAGAGCAGTTTAAGCATTGGGACATTGAATTGAATATTCAGTCGGAAAAATTTATCGATTAAAGGGATAATATTCGACCTATGAAAAAAGCTACTCAGTCCAAAGCATGGACAACGGTTCAAATTGCACGTCATCCTGATCGTCCGCAGTTTCTAGATTATGTCGGTGAAATCTTTACAGAGTTTGATGCCTTGCATGGTGATCGTTTGTTTGGTGACGATGGTGCGATGGTAGGTGGTCTTGCTCGTTTTGATGGTCAGCCTGTAATGGTTATTGGCCAACACCGTGGTCGTAGTACCCGTGAAAAATTAAAGCACAACTTCGGTATGGCTAACCCAGAAGGTTACCGTAAATCTCAACGCCTATTAGATATGGCTGAGCGCTTTAACCTTCCGGTCTTCACATTTATTGATACTATGGGTGCTTATCCAGGTGTTGGTGCTGAAGAGCGTGGACAAGCTGAAGCAATTGCAACTAGCCTTGCTCAACTTTCAAGTTTGAAAGTTCCTGTTGTTGCAACAGTACTCGGTGAAGGCGGTTCTGGTGGTGCTTTAGGTATTGGTGTTGCTGACCGAGTAATTATGTTGTCGCATAGTATTTATTCTGTGATTTCACCAGAAGGCTGTGCATCTATTTTGTGGAAAACTGCTGAAAAAGCGGCTCAAGCAAGTGAAGCTTTAGGTTTGACAGCAGATAAATTACAATCTCTAGGTATTGTTGAATATGTAGTAGATGAAGGCGAAGGGGCTCATTTAGACCCTGAGCAAGTCATGCAAAACCTAAAAGTAGTTTTGAAGCAAGCTTTGGATGAGTTGCTACCAATGGATGCAAATGAACGATGCGAAGCACGTTATCAACGTTTAATGAAGTTTGGCAGCGAAAATTTAGGCATCGCGTCTTAAAACAGGCTCAAGAGTTTTCAGAAAATAGTACTTTTCTTATTGGATGTAGTGGCGGCATGGATTCAATGCTGCTACTACATTTGATGTCTCAAATTTTCCCTCAAAAGATCCGAGTAATTTACATAGATCATCAACTGCAATCAAAAAGTGCGGGATGGGGGAAACTCGTTGCTAAACAAGCGACTCGTTTAAATATTCCTTATATCATTCAAAAAGTTCAAGTTACTAACGGTAATTTGGAAGCTCAAGCACGTCAGGCGCGTTACCAAGCTTATCTACAACATTTGCAAGCCAATGAAATTTTAGTGCTCGCTCATCATCAGCAAGATCAGGCTGAAACGGTAATATTGCGTTTATTGTCGGGTGCAGGTGTTGATGGGCTTGCTGCTATGCAGTCTATTGATCATCGTGTTGATATGACAATTTGGCGCCCTTTTTTGGATTTAACCCGTGAGCAGATTGCCGAGTGGACTACTCAACTTGAAATTGAGTATGTAGATGATCCTACAAATTACGATATCCATTATGATCGGGCATGGTCGCGTGAAGAACTTTGGCCCTTCTTACAAAACCGATTTCCAAAAATGCAGCAAGCACTTAGTCGTACCAGTTATTTGATGCAAGATGCTTCTGAAATTTTAGAAGAAGTTTTAAAAGTTGATTTGCAAAATTGTGGTACGGATGAATGTTTGGATTTAACTCAGCTATTAAAACTATCTTCTGCTCGACAGCGTCAATTGCTTTCGGTTTGGATGAAAGGTGATGGGCAATATCGGCCCGCCTTTGAAATGGTTGAGCGGTTAAAAAATGAAGTAATTGATTCGAAGTCTGATGCACAAGCGGCATTACACTGGAATCAGTTTTACTATGTCCGTTATCAACATTATCTTTATAGATTAAGCCGACAAGTTTTTCTTGCTGAAAAATTAAACCCAGTTGAAACCGAGATGGAGCATTATTTTCAACTAGGGGAAATAATGGATTGCGCTTCAGGAAATTTTCAAGTTACTCAAAAAAATATGGGTTTGTCTGCATCCTTATTAAATAAAAAATTAAAAATAATTCGACGCCAAGGTGGTGAAAAGGTCCATTTATATGGTCGTGTTGGGCAATGGCCATTAAAAAAAGCAATTCAAGAAGCACATATTTTGCCTTGGCTTCGTCATACAATTCAAATATTAGTCATAGATAATGTTATGCTTGGGGTTTTTACACCGAAAGGATTTTGGTTGGCTCAGTCTCCGTATTGTGAGCAAGGAGGATGGCAACCAGATTTAATTTCTTATTCTTGTAATCTGGTAAATGGCGAAGATGGTTATGACAAGTGCAGTAAATAGTAATATCTGTTTTATTGGTGGTGGTAATATGGCCCAAGCTTTGATTGGCGGGCTCATTTCAAGAGGTTTACCACCAACACGTATTACCGTTTCAGATCCTGTTGAGCAAATACGTCAATTATTGCAAGAAAAAGAAGTCCATGTGACACAAGATAATGTAGCTGCAATTAAAAATGCTGATGTCGTTGTACTGGCAGTAAAACCACAAGTTTTGGCGACTGTTTTACGTCCTTTAAAAGGACTGTTATCAGATAAATTGGTTATTTCAATTATTGCTGGTGCTGAAATCCAAACGATATCAAACTTAATTGATAGCAATCGAATTGTTCGAGTTATGCCAAATACGCCAGCTCTAGTTCAGACGGGTGCGCATGGTATCTATGCAAATGATGTAGTAGGTACTTCGGATCGTGAATTAACAAGTCAGATTTTAGCAGCCACAGGCTTAACAATTTGGGTAAACTCCGAAGCTCAAATTGATGCGGTAACAGCGGTTTCTGGCTCAGGTCCTGCATATTTCTTCTATCTCATGGAAAGTATGATCCGTGCGGGTAAAAATTTAGGACTTGATGAAAAAGTTGCAACTGCGTTGACTCTTCAAACGGCATTAGGTGCAGCTCAAATGGCAATTACGAGTTCAAATACTCCTTCTGAACTTCGTAAGAATGTGACATCGCCAAATGGCACAACTCAAGCTGCACTTGAAGTTTTTGACCGTGCACAAATCTCCCAAAATATTCAATCTGCATTGGCTGCTGCACAGAAGCGTAGTCAAGAATTGGCTCAAGAATTGAGTGACAGTGCGAAATAGCTTAAATAGGATAAGACAACTATGGGTGCAAATTCTGCGCTAATTTTTGGAATTTTAATTAATGTCGCGATTTTATTGGTCTTTTTCCGTTTTTTAATGCAATTGGCGGCAGTAAGTCCTTATAATCCTGTGGTTTTATCGACCGTAAAGGCGACTAAAATTGTTGATATTTTTGGCCGAATTTTTCCGACGGTCGCAAAAGGCCGATTTAATTTGGCTGCGTTGGTTCTTTTAATTATTTTATATTTGCTGAAAATTTTTGGCGTGATGTATCTTTCCGGTTCTATGCCAAATAGCCCAGTTCACTTAGTGATTCTGACATTTGTGACGATGATTCAGGACCTAATTCGTTTCTGCCGTTATTTAATTTTCGCGACAATTATTTTGAGTTGGGTGGTTATGTTCACTCAATCTCGTTCACCTTATATTGAAGTGATTCAAGATTTAGCTGAACCATTACTCGCGCCATTCCGTCGTTTGTTGCCTAATATGGGAATGATTGACTTATCTCCAATTTTGGCCTTTTTAGCGCTTTATATTGCCGAGATCTTAATGAATGAAGTTGCAAAAGTTCTTTTAACAGGACTTTAAGTTAACGCAATAAAAAAGGGCTGTTAATACAGCCCTTTTTTATTTCTACTAATTAATGGGCATCATCCCAGTTTTGCCCTTGCCCAACTTCAACAACTAAAGGCACAGAAATTTTTACTACAGATTCCATGACAGTCGCGATTTGCTTAGAGAGCTCTTCGGCAATATTTTGATCTGCTTCAAATACTAATTCATCGTGTACTTGAAGAAGTAACTTGGCTTGATCTTTTGGTAAGATTTTATCGACTTCAATCATCGCAAGTTTAATAATATCAGCTGCACTACCTTGTAACGGCGCATTAATTGCAGCACGTTCGGCAGCCTTACGCACCATTACATTTCGTGCATCAATATCTGGTGTATAAAGACGACGGCCTAAAATAGTTTCAACAAAGCCTTGTTCCGATGCTACTTGGCGGGTACGTTGCATGTATTCGTAAATGCCAGGATAGCGCTGGAAGTATTGTTTGATATAGTTCTGTGACTCTTGGCGCGTGAAACCTAACTGACGAATCAAACCAAACTCAGACATACCATACAGTAGACCAAAGTTTACTGCCTTCGCTTGACGACGTTGATCATTGGTCACATCTTCAATTGCAATGCCTAATACTTCTGCAGCAGTACGGCGGTGAACATCTTGTCCGTGCTGGAACGCATGTACTAAAGCATCATCTTGAGAAAAATGAGCCATTAAACGTAATTCAATTTGCGAGTAATCGGCAGCCAATAGTACTCGGCCTTCTGGCGCAATGAATGCTTTACGAATTTGACGTCCAATTTGTCTACGAATTGGAATATTTTGTAAATTAGGATCAGAAGAGGAGAGGCGACCTGTTGCTGTGAGCGCTTGGTGATAACTCGTGTGTACACGATGTGTGTCATTATGAGATTGCTCAACTAGACGATCTGTATAGGTACTTTTTAGCTTTGCTAAACCGCGATGCTCTAGAATAATTTCCGCTAAAGGATGTTCAATTTTTTCTAAAACACTTTCACTAGTACTGTATTGTCCAGTTGCAGTTTTTTTACCACCTTTGATTCCTAATTTATCAAATAGTATTTCGCCTACTTGTTTAGGAGATGCAATATTAAAAGTTTCATCTGCAATTTCCATCGCTTGATTTTCAAGCCCTTCCATTGTCTTTGCAAATTCAACACTTAATTTATCTAAGAATGCGTGATCTAGACGAATACCATCTTCTTCCATACCCGATAAAATACGGGCAACTGGCATTTCGATGTTATATAAAATATTTTCTAGCTCAGGAAATGGCTTAAGTTTGTTTGAAAGCACTTCATACAAACGATAGGTCACATGTGCATCTTCTGCAGCATAGTGAGCAGCAACCTCAATCTCAATTTGATTGAAAGTCTTTTGTTTAGCACCCTTACCAGCAATTTGTTCAAAAGTGGTGGTTAAGTGGCTTAAGTAGACACGAGCTACATCGTCCATGCCGTGACGAGTGGCTGCTGCATTCAATACATAAGATGCAAGCATGCTATCGAAATACCAGCCTTTAAGTTCTATGCCATGATTAGCAAAGATATGGGCATCATATTTAAGGTGATGCCCAATTTTTTTAACAGCTTCATTTTCTAGCACAGGCTTAATTTGAGCCAGAATTTGATCACGATCTAGTTGCTGCGGCGCATTTTCATAATTATGCGCTAATGGAACATAGTAGGCATCTTTCGCATCAAATGCGATTGAAAAACCAACCATCTCGGCAATACGGTAATCAAGGCTTGTAGTTTCTGTATCAATAGCAAAATGATCGGCATTTTGCATGCGTTGCAAGAGCTGATCCCATGCTTCTTGGGTTAAAACAGTGTGATAATTTGCAGTTCCAAGCTGGTCATCTTGACTAGTTAAGCTTGCTTGATCTTCAGTTTCTATAGATTCAGCAGGTTTAACTTCATTTTGTACAACAGTTTGTGAAGCTTGTTGTTTATAGCTTGAGCTATTTGGATTGTTTGGATGATCAAGCGACTGTAATTGGTTTCTAAACTCAAGCTCAGTATAAAGATTACGTAGAGCCTCAACATTTGGATCAGTAAGCTTTAACTCATGCCAATCGAGTTCTAAAGGAAGATCACAGACAATGCTAGCTAACTGGTGATCAAGCTTAATATTGTCTAAGTTATCTTTAATATTTTGGCTAAGTTTGCCTTTAAGTTGGTCTGCATTGGCAATAATATTGTCTAAAGTGCCATATTCAGTTAGTAACTTAGCTGCTGTTTTTGCACCTACGCCAGGTACACCCATGATGCCATCAGACGCATCGCCCATAAGGGTTAAGTAATCGATAATTTGATTTGGCCAAACACCAAATTTTTCAAATACCCCATCGGTATCCATTACACGATCTTTAAAGCTATCTTCAAGTTTTACATGATCATTGACGAGCTGAGCCATGTCTTTATCGCCGGTTGAGATAAGTACATGATGGCCTTCGAGTACGGCACGTTTAGCGAGCGTACCGATAATGTCATCTGCCTCTGCACCCGGAAGACTATATAAAGGAATCCCCTGAGCTTTAATCAATGCATGCAAATATGGAATCTGTTGAGATAACTCTTCCGGCATGGTCGGGCGATCACCTTTATAAATAGGTGAAAGCTTGTGGCGGAAAGTTGGCTCAGGCGTATCAAAAATGACGGCCATGTGTGTTGGCTGCATACGGCGCATTAATTTTTGAATGGCAGAAATTGCCCCACGTATTGCATTGGTATGTAACCCTGTAGAGGTCGTCAATGGTGGTAATGCATGATATGCACGAAATAAAAAATAGGACCCATCAACCAAGACAAATGGTGGCATTGAACAATTCCTTAATCTGAATTACGGGTATTTTACGTGAAAACGGCTATGAATGCAGGTTTATGATTTTTGCAGTATTTTGTATGTATAAATATACGCTTGTATTGGCTTGAAGTAAGATGACCTGTAATGAAGATGTCATATTGCTAAGCCCATGTATAAAAAAGACAAACAGGGAATGATCATTGTTTTGATCGCTTTGACTTTGTTTTTAGCCATTTCAATTGGTTTTAAATTTCAGAGTGCCGTTGTTGCTTTATCTATTGCACTTACTGTCATTCTAGTTCAATTACTGTCAAATCTACATGAGCGTTTAACTCATTTAGAACAGCAGTTTTCTCAGCAGAAAACGCCACTTTATTCTATTCACATGCAAAGAACAGTGATTTATGCAGCAGCCTTGGTTGCATTAGTTGCTTATATAAATCATTGGATGTGGATTGCTGGTGGGGCTTTACTGGTTTTATTACTATGTTTGATTCAAACCATCAGTGCATTTCATACTCGACTATTATACCTCGAGTCAGCAAAACAAACTGTTCATGTAGATGAGACCATACAAACAGAAGTTATAAATCCTGTAATAGAACAAGTTAGTTCCAATAATACGGATACGCTAGTCCCAGCTGGAACGGCACCTTTAAATCAAACAGAACAACCAGCCGATGTACAAACTGCATGGTGGCAACCAGCCGTGGATTGGATGATTCATGGCAATCCAATCTTAAGAGTTGCTGTTGCTGTGCTTATGGTTGGGGTGGTGTTGCTATTGCGTTTTGCAAGCGAGCATTGGCAACTTAGTTTGGGTGTCAAACTTGGCTTTATTGCTATTGCTGGAGGTGTGTTAACGGCATTTGGGTATACATTGCAAAAGAAAAATCAGCTTTTTGCTGTGGCATTGCAAGGTGTCGGGCTGGCTGTTGTATTCCTGACACTTGTGTTCTCACATCATTTTGGTGTAATTGCCAACCTAACTACAGCGAGTATTCTGTTTACGATTTTATTAGCTATTACGGTATTCCTGAGCTTAAAACAACAAGCTATTTATTTGGCAATATTAGCACTTGGTATGGCTTATGCGGCTCCTTTAGTTATTCCACAATATCGCCCTGATGTAACCTTCCTATTTAGCTATTACTTAGTAATTAACTTAGCAGTTGCTGCGGTTAATTTTATTCAGCCTTGGAAAATCTTAAATCAAATTGCATTCTTTGCCACAATGTTTATAGGTGGTAGTGCAATTGCATTTTATGCAGAACCCGCAAAATTTAATACATTAGACTGGATTTTGTGGTGCCATATCGCGCTGTTTATTTGGTTAAGTGTTCGTTATAGCCAAAATATATCTCGGGCATCAGCACATGAAAAACGCGAAAGGATTCGTTTACCACCACTCTTAGATGTTGGTCTTATTTTTAGTGTGCCAGTACTGGGCTTTACCCTCCATGCTTACTTGGTACATGAGTCTACACAAGCATTGACTATCGGTGCAGCTGTTTTGGCGAGCACCTATGCAGTATTAACTTTCTGGATTAAGAAAACTCATCCTCAGCTTTCGGTCCTTGCAAAAAGCTTTTTCATTCTCGCGGTTGCGTTTTTTGCCTTAATTTTCCCGCTTGCAAAAGGAGCGCATTGGACAGCAATTGGTTGGGTAGCTCAAGGTACGGCTTTAATTGTTTGGGGTGTAACTGAGCGCTACCGTTTAAGCCGATATATTGGTGTAGTTTTAGTTTTACTCAGCTCTATTGCGCTATTTTATCAGGTGTGGGCAAATGAAGAGTTCCCAACCCTAAGCACAAGCATCTATGCAATTGCTCAATTTATTTCTGCCTTTTATTTATTACAATACAACAGTAAAGAGCAACGCTATTTTAGTGCAAGCGTGTTTAGTGGCATTTTCTTGTGTTTAGGAATGTATGCGGGTGCTGTAGCTGGTGTAGAAATAATGGCATGGCATCATCATGCTTTGAGTCCATATTTGATGTTCGCCGTAGTTCTAATAGCAATATTTAGTGCAGTTGTTCACTATAAACTTCGTGTGCAATGGCAAAGTTTGCAGTTAATTTTAATTAGCCTGTTACTGTTGTTAGTTTTGGGTGATGCGTTTGCGAGTCAAGTGTTTACTTTATTCAAATGGGTAGACTCATTACAACAAGCTACTTTCCTAGTCGCTACCATTATTCTAAGTGCCTTATTTATTATGGCTCAACCGCGGTCGAGTCAGTCTGGATACTTAAACGTCTGGGCTGGTTTAAGCTGGTTGGCGTTAGCAGTAGTTGGTTTGGCGATCTTTCCACAAATGCCAGTTGTTGCTCTGGCGTTTGTTCCTGTGGTTTATTCGCTTTGGGCGTATAAGGCTCAAAAAACTACATTGTTACATCAAATTCCGGTTTGGTGTTTAAGCTTAATTTGGTTGCTAGTTGTGAGCATTGATCGCCACTTTGCTGAGTATCTTTATTTAGTTCCTTTATTTAACTTAACTGATTTTCTTTCTATTGTAGTATTTGCAGGTCTGCTCTTTATTATTTATCAACATGCTTTTGATCAAGATAAATCACTGGAGTGGGCTTTTAAAATTATAACAATTTTAGTGGGGTTGTTAGTATTCAGTAGTGTGGTGGTCAGAGGCTTGCACTATTACTGGGCAACACCACTCTGGAGTGCTGCAATTTGGACAAATGGAATAGTACAGTTAAGTCTGACATTGCTTTGGGTAATCTTGGCATTCATTTTAACTACATTCTCTAGTCGAAAAATGATTCGTCAATTATGGTTTGTAGGTGCTGCGCTTTTAGGAATTGTGGTATTAAAGCTGATTTTGCTTGATCTATCGCAAAGTGCGACTTTAACTCGAGTTATTTCATTTATTGGCGCGGGTGGGGTAATGTTGATTATTGCTTATCTTGCGCCATTACCACCATCATCCGCTGTACAGAAAAATGAAGAGCCTAAGCTTTAGGCTCTCGATTTAATTCTTTTTGATTACTGTATTGATCGATATCATCTTCAGCAAAAACAGTAGATGGTCGATCAATTAGTCCCATTTTAGGAACAGGAATTTCGATCTGATTGTCTAAAAATCCATTTCGAATTCGTTCTTGCATCTCATCCCGAACTTTTAAAGAGTTTTCTTGTCGACACCACATTGCAAATAAAAGTTCAATCGATGATTCCCTGAATGCGGTAACCGTAACTGCAGGTTTTGGATCATCCAATACCAGTGGATAATGGGCTGCCACATCGAGTAGAACTTCACGTACTTTAATAATATCTTCGTGAAAGTTGATTGCGAGTGTAATTGGAATACGCCGTATAGGATATTTAGATAAGTTGTGTACAGGCGCACGAATAAGCTGTTCATTCGGCAAACGAATATATACATTGTCGAGTGTAAGTAACTTGACTGAGAGCAAATCAATTGAAATGACTTCGCCTTCAATGGTATTACCACGAATGAGAGTAATCTGGATCGTATCGCCGACTTCAAATGAACCTTCACCAATCAAAAATAAACCACTAATCAAGTTGCTGGCAGATGTTTGCGATGCAAAACCGAGTGCTACAGTTAAAATACCTGCTGCACCGAGGAATACACTAAGTTTGAACCCTGCTTCTTTCAAACTTGTCATAATGAAGAGTAGGAAAATAAAATAAAAAATACCACGGCGCCATACAAGGCGTTGGTGAGCATTAAAACGTGAGCCAATGGTTCTAATAAATGTATTTGAAATAATACGAGCAAGTACAAATCCAATAAAACACAGCACAACAGCGACTAAAATTTCACTAATACGTTCGGTATTGATATTGGTAAATATACTTGTGAGGCTATCAGCGATATCTTTTGGAATATTTGAATCAGCCATATAAACCTCTTAAAAGAATGAATCAAACATATTGAATAATGCTCCACCAGGTGAACGTGGTGGGTGAACATAGGTCACTTCACCTGCAAGAGGTGGCGTACGATTTTCAATACGAATACGTGCCGGGCGATCAGAACCCTCATAATAAACTTTAATTTGAGAGGTCCATAAACGACCAGTACTTTCACTATAAAAAAGAGGAAGAGCGGTAACTGGCACATTCATACGATCAAAGCGTAATTGATGATTACTTGTGTTGTGAAAGTCAATTGGAGTAACAGCACGGAAAGCGCGTGGTGTTAATAGATTTATATCAGTACGTCCATCCACGGAAGTGGCATAACAGATTTCACCTTGCTGTGCATTAGGACCAAACCACGTATCTTTAGGCTGAATCACAGGAATCTCAAACAAAGGTTCATGCTGACTTTCAACTAAGCCTGCAATCCATAATGGTGTGCTTATATATAGAGTCCCACGTTGACCGGCTGGAATGTAAATAGGATCAACAGGTTTGATGACCACAGAACGATCTGCTAGACGGGGCATCAGTAAAAATTCTGGATTGGTCTTTCGAAACATGTATCGTTCTACTTGAACATTATGTGGAAAGGCAAAATGTGGATCGGCAATTGGATGCCAATCTTGCTCATTATCATCTTGGAGAGACGGACGATAATATTCGATGCGCCATTCTTTTATGCCACGTGTTAAACGAAAGAGCATTGAACCGAATTGCCATGCTTTGGACTGGTTAATTTCAAAGTGCTGTTCACCCCACCATTTTAAAGAATTCTGGGGGTGAGGCTGATATTCATTATTTTCAAACAAGACGCAAAATTCCTCTACCGAGTTGTTAAACAGACTTCACGCTGTAATCTGCTTAGAGTACACTCAAAATCATCTTACTCATCATTATAAATTGTGATGCAAATATTGAAACAAATACAAGTTCCATATAGTTTTGCCAAGCGTCATGGTGTTTTATTTCGTTATGACGGTGATCAGGTATTTATTATTAGACGTCAAAACACTGAAAAAATTGCATTACAGGAAGCAAGACGCATCTTGGGTAAGCCAGCTCATTATCAATTATGTACTGAACAAGAATTTAATACGCTCTTAAGTACGAGTTATGCAGGTGATACAGGGGAATCACAACAAGTTGCAGCTGGTTTAGAAGATCATCCGGATTTATTAAGTTTGGCCGATCAGGTTCCTGAAACAGAAGACTTGATGGACCAAGAAGATGACGCGCCTATTGTGCGTCTGATCAATGCACTTCTCTCTGAGGCAATTCGAGTAGGCGCTTCTGATATTCATATTGAAGCTTTTGAAAAAAAATTATCTGTACGATTACGTGTAGATGGACAATTACGTGAGATTGTACAACCACGCCGTGAGTTGGCGCCTTTACTAGTTTCGCGTATTAAAGTTATGGCGAAGCTTGATATTGCTGAAAAACGTGTACCACAAGATGGACGTATTTCTTTACGTCTTGCTGGCCGTGAAGTGGATGTGCGTGTTTCAACTTTGCCATCGTCACATGGTGAAAGGGTCGTTATGCGTTTGCTTGATAAACAAGCGGGCCGTCTCAACATGACTCACTTGGGTTTAATGGCTAATGACTATGAGCGTTTAACTCAGTTAGTGCATCGTCCCCATGGTATTATTCTGGTCACAGGGCCTACAGGTTCGGGGAAAACGACTACTTTATACGCAGCCTTGTCTGATCTAAATGACAATACTCGTAATATCTTAACTGCTGAAGATCCAATCGAATATCAACTCGAAGGCATTGGTCAAACCCAAGTGAATACCAAAGTGGATATGACATTTGCTCGTGCTTTAAAAGCAATGTTACGTCAAGATCCTGATGTGGTGATGGTGGGGGAGATTCGTGATCTGGAAACTGCTGAAATTGCAGTTCAAGCATCTTTAACAGGTCATTTGGTTTTATCGACACTACATACCAATACCGCTATTGGTGCGGTTACTCGACTTAAAGATATGGGAATTGAGCCCTTCTTATTATCAAGCTCTTTAATTGGGGTGATTGCTCAACGCTTAGTTCGTACTTTATGTCCACATTGTATGGCATGGCGTGAAGCTGATACTTTTGAAAAACAGGTTTTTCAACATATTCATAATGAACCGTTGTTGCAGTTACCTGAAGCCAAAGGGTGTGATCATTGTTCACATTTAGGTTTTAATGGACGTACAGCGATTTATGAAATCGTACCAGTTGATGAACCTATGCGCCGTCTAATTCATGGTAACGCAGCTGAATATGAATTAGAAAATCATGCTCGTGAGTATTCAGGTTCTATTCGTGATGATGGTTTGCGCAAAGTGTTTGCAGGTAAAACGACACTTGAAGAAGTGCTTCGTGTAACCAATGAGGCAAGTGAAGCATAATATGTAAGATAAAAAAATGCCCGATTTGATGCGGGCATTTTTTTAATATTAAAACTTATTCAGTCACGATATTAAATGTTACATCAATATTGTTGCGAGTTGCATTTGAATATGGGCAAACAATATGAGCTGCTGCAACTAACTTTTCAGCTTCTTCACGATCCATACCCACTAAGTAAACATTTAAAGTCGCTTCGATGCTAAAACCTGTAGGAATTGGTCCAATACCTACTTCACCCTCTACATAAGCATCTTTACTAATGTTAAATTTATCGCGGTTTGCAACGAATTTTAAAGCACCTAAAAAGCATGCTGAATAACCAGCTGCAAATAACTGCTCTGGATTTGTTACAGCACCACCAGCGCCACCCATTTCTTTAGGTACACCAAGTTGTACATCTAATACGCCGTCTGATGAAGTCGCACGGCCATCACGACCACCGGTTGCTTTAGCTTTTGCACGATAAACAACTTTTTCTAATGACATCGTTTTATTCCTAAATTAAATTGAACACAAATATATCGTACACGACTTAATTATTTTGACAAGTATATTTTTTGAAAAAATTGCTGTTTATTTGACTAAGTTTGTACGAAGTTTAGTAAGTTGGTCTTTAAGGCCTATTAGCGTTGTCATATCACATGAACTTGCTTCTAATACACCTGCCGGAATATCCATTGCTTGATCTTTTAATTTTTTCCCTTCATCACTCAGTGTAATAATCACTTGTCTCTCATCTTGAGTTGAACGGGTACGACGAAGTAAATGCAGAGCTTCTAACTTTTTCAAGATAGGTGTGAGAGTAGATGATTCTAAAAAAAGTTTAGCTCCAATTTCTGAAACAGTTACTTCATCCTGCTCCCACAACACTAACATAACTAAATATTGGGGATATGTGATACCCAAAGGCGCTAGTAGTTTTCTGTAGAGCTGATTAAGCGCTAAATTTGTTGAATAAATGAGGAAACATAATTGATTCTCAAGCTTTAAGTTTTGACAGTCTTGGTCCATATATTCCTCAAAAGAAAATGATATTACTTTTGTAGTATATCGCTTTCTATTCCGTTTCTTAAATGTTCATAAGAATAGGTTATGAATAAAGTAAATTAAGGGACATAAAAAATGGAATAATTACTTCAACTATTCCATAAGATAAAAATATTCTAGGTGAAAGTGTTTCACCACAAATCTGCAATCTTTTTCATTAAACGCGCACGATACTTCGCGGTAGGATTATTTGCATTGCGTTGCTGCTCTTGTTCATAAAAATCTTGCCATGCAGTAATCATTTCAAGCGTTGTTCCTTGTTTTTTTATCACAGAAACATCTGCTGGCTGAATATTTTCTAAACGTTGTCTAGCACCTTCTGCGCCTGTACCCCAGCCAATAATTCTTTGGCCAAAAGCGGGCAAGGGGATATTTTTAGGAGTTGCTGGAAGAATATCTGAGTTGAGCTGTGCAGCAGGCGAAACAAAATGGTTTGTTGTACCAAACTCTGCATAACAATGAATATTTGCCCCCAAGCAAAAAATGCTAAATAAGTATTTCCACATGAATAATTAAACTTTTAATAATGAATCAATTTACGGTGAGTCATCAGAGGCATTGAAGACCGGACGAGTTCTTGTGCTGTTAAATCAAAGGGTACAGTGATTAAACCACTCCCTTCATATCCAATCATACTTAAAATTTGGCCACGACTATCTGTTGCCCCAGAGTGTCCCCAGGTTTGTCGTTTTTCACCATGCCAGCCCTGTTGTGCTGCGCCTAAAACATAACATTGGCTATCCATTGCCCGAGCTTGTAGCAAAAGCTGCCAGTGCATTTGTCCAGTTGTATAAGTAAATGCAGCAGGAGCAGTAAGAAGATGAGCGCCTTGTTGTCTCAGAGTTAGAGCAAGCTCTGGAAAACGTAAGTCATAACATACCATTAAGCCAATATTGCCAAAAGGGGTAGATGTGACTACTACGTCTGTTCCAGGTTCAAAGAAACGAGACTCTTGATAACCACCGACAGCATCACCCACTTGTACATCAAATAAATGGATCTTGTCATAACGTGCTTCTGTACGCTCAGGGCTAATACAAAGACTAACCGTCCGGACTCTACCATCTTGAATGGTAGATCCATCTGGACGAAATGGGCATGGCAAGGTACCGGCCACAATCCAGATTTGATATTGATGTGCTAGTTTCTCAAGCCGTTGTTGAATAGACTCAAATTGCTCAGCTGTTTCGCGTTGTTTTCCAGCTGCAAAACATACAAAGTTTTCAGGGAAAACAATCAGGCTAGCATTTTGCGCCTTACTTTGTTGAATCAACGACTCAATGACTTGAAAATTATTTTCAATATCATCTTGCGAGTTCATTTGAGCAACAGAAATAAGGGTCATATTCTAATCCGGCTTAATATTAAAGTCAGGCATTTTGCTTATCTGATACCTGTTCAAGCGTATCTTGTTCTTTCTGTAACTGCTTCACAAGTGGCTCAAACATATTCTGGTTGTTTGCATTGAGTTTCATCAATGTCTTATGTGCATCCAGAACTGTTCTTAGCATTGCATTATGAGTGATCTGTTCATCAGTTAACGTTAATGTGCAAACGTTAGGATCGCCACAGTAATTCAAAATGACAAAAACCTGCCCTAGCCCCATACTGTTGGCTAAGGTTGTGATATCTGGATTGGTAGATAGCATTACAGCTTGAATATGATGAGTTTGTTTAAGCTTTAAACCTAGCTTAGCCAGGATGCCTAACACCGTACTATCAATAAATGTTGTTTGGGTTAAATCAACGATTGCACCAACAACATTCTCTTGCTGTTCAATTCTGTTTAAAAGTTTGTCTAGACTTATACAAGAATGGGCTCGCACTTCACCAATAAGTTTGAAAATATGCGTTCCATTTAAACTTGCATATTCAACATGACCTGTTGACATATAAATGCCATTTTCAGAGAAGGATAGAAAAATTATCACATAGTGCCATCGCAGACTCAAGAGTCCTTAAGTCGTATATTATGTAATTAATTGATTCGTAAATTAATTCATTCGACAAAGACTGAAGATGGCAATGTCATCAGCCACATGATCGGGTGCTTGGAATGATTGATTTTGCAAATGATGAACCAATTGTTGGAACTGATCATTTAACCCACCATCAAAAGGTTCAAGTGCTCCATCTGAGCAAACAATGAAGCGTGCTTGGTGGTTTAATGTACAAACATGCTCTTCAACTTCGAGTTCATCAGTCAAGCCTAATGGGAAGCTACTTGTTGTTAGAATTTTTGGAGCTTGATTAGGTTCAAAAATGATAGGAGGAGGGTAGTGTCCAGCACTTGACCAGCGAAGCGTATGTGTTTCAAGGTTTAAAATACCCACCACAATCGTAATGTGCTTTTCAATATTCTCTTGAACCAACATTCCATTTAATTTTTTTATTAATTGTCTTGGTGTTTTAGAGCGACCATGGAAAGCTGCCATCCAAGATGTTAATAAGCTGCTAGTTACACCATGTCCTGAAACATCGGCAAGATAGAATAAAACTTCCTTATCATTTAATTTCCAGTAGTCATACCAATCACCAGAAAGATAAGCTGAAGGCTGAAAGAAAGTTTCGACTTGATAATTTAATAAATCAATTGGATTAGGCAATAGTCTTTTTTGTAGTTCAGCAGCTGAAGGTAAATCACGACTATCTTGGTTGCGTTTATATTGAGCATCGATTCTTGATAATGCTTTATTTAAATCGTTAGGTAGTTGATTCCATACCCAACCTGCAAGAGCACCCGCTTCCCAAGCTTGAGCTAAAGCGCTACCTTCATGTTCAAAAGCAATGACAATCGTTGGTAAATTCCATTTATATGTAAGGAAATCTTGTACATCTGCTATTGCAATGATGGTTGGATCATATAAATCTAAATCATCTATGTTAATGACTTGTAAGCCTGGCAGTTTATCCAAAGCTTGCTCTAAATAAGGGATAGAGCGTGTCGGTTTAATAAAATACATAGAAGAGATGGTAGTCCTTTTATATGATCACTTTATTCATCATAGAGTATGTATGATCAAAATCAAGGTATTGCCGAACTCTTAATCCAAGCAATACCTCGATTTCATCTTTTAAGGGTTTTGATTGTCATCTGGCGTGTCTTCTGAATCATCATCAATGAAAGATACATCAGCTGAGTCGCCCTTTTTCTCTGCAATTTGGAATGCTTTACGTTGGAGATATAAGTCTCGAATCATGGCGTATTGATCACCTTGTAAGGTCTGATCTAGATCCAGATATTGAGCGCGCGTATCAACCGCTTGTAACATATTACTTGACCAATAAAGACCATCTTGATCATCCATAACATATTTCTGTGGACGTGCTTGGGCATCTACTGCTAAACCAAAACCATCACGTAAGGTACTTGGACCGAAAAAAGGCAACATCAGGAATGGGCCAGAAGGAACACCATAGTAACCGAGAGTTACACCAAAATTCTCTTCTTCAGTCGGTAAACCTAAACGGCTGGCAGGATCAGCTAAACCAAGCGTTGTTAACGTATTAATTGTAAATCGACCTAGGGTTTTTGCCGCACGACCAGGGCGGCCTTGAATAAGTTGGTTAACAGCATTCCAAGGTTCTCCAAGATTTTTACGGAATTGACGATAAGAACCACGTACATCTTCTGGAGTTTTTTCTCTATATTGCACAGCAACTGGGCGTAAAAAATTTCGGTCCAACATGTCGTTAAATGAGTAAATTGGACGATTTAATGACTGTAATGGGTCTTTTACAGGATCTGGTTGTGCCGCATTCGCATTAACTTTTAAATCTTTAACTTTAATATTTTTTAAATCTTTAATAATTTGTGAGCGCGTATGGGTCGTTGCTGTTTCTTCTAGTGAGCTAGCATCAGAAGATCCACTTATAGTATTTTCTTGAGCATATAGAGAAGTGCAAACACCTACAGATAATACGCTTAGTAAAATTAAATTAGAATAATTCATATAATTCCTTAACCGCCAGCCAGGCTAATACTTAAATGTGCAGTTGGGTGGAGATATGTTTTAATACAAAATTGATAACCTATTATCAATGTAAAATTGATCAAATAATATAGATAAAATG
>NZ_JBWZNA010000019.1:0-83518 GCF_056725885.1 Acinetobacter sp. GRABPA_MV_2 | reverse complement strand
CACCACAGCTGTTGCTGGACCTGAGGTATTGCCCGCAGGATCTTCTGTTACTGCTGTTACCGTGTCACCATCATTTAAGCCTGGGTTTGGCACAGTCCAACTACCATCTGGTCCTGCTACAACACTTGCCGTACTACCATCTGGATATGTCACCGTCACAGTTGAACCAGGTTCTGCTGTACCTGTAATTGGATCTGTCCCGTTAACCGGGTCAATCACTGGTACTGCTGGTGCTGTTGTATCAACTGTCACCACTGCTGTATCGGTACCCGCATTACCTGCTGCATCTGTTGCCGTCACGGTAATGGTGTGCGGACCATCGGTTAACGCAGGAAGTGTATTGTCTGCAAGCGTCCAGGTGCCGTCACCATTGTTAGTCGCTGGATAGTCAACACCATCCACATTCACAACCACTATTGCTGTTGGATCGTTCACTGTACCGGTAAGTGCTGGGGTGCTGTCATTCGTTAATAGATCAGTTATAACAACTGTCGGTGCAACTGCATCAACAGTAGCTGTATCTGGTAAAGATGGATTACCTGCGGGATCTGTAGCAATCGCCTCAACTTCATCTCCATCATTCAGACCAGGGTTTGGTACTGACCAGCTACCATCCGGTCCTGCAACAACTGTTGCTGTGTTACCATTAGGGTAAGTTACTGTTACTGTTGAACCAGGTTCTGCTGTACCTGTAATCGGGTCTGTCCCATTAACTGGGTCAATCACTGGTGCTGCAGGAGCTGCCGTATCCAGTGTATAGGTTTGAGTATCGTTAACAGTGCTACTATTACCTGCTGCATCAGTAAAGGTTACTTTGGCATCAATCGTTTTATCTGTATCAGCAACCAACCCGCTGCCCGGTACACTTACTGTCCATGTACCTGCTGCACTATTTACAGTTGCATTATAAGTTACCCCATTAATAACAACTGTAACGGCTGTAGTAGCCGCATCTGAAGGAACGTTTTTCAGAATACCAGTAATCGTGACATTACCTGCTGCTTCTGATGCATTAATCACATTATCAGCTGTTACCGAATCAACAGCAAAGTTAACACCATCCGTATTTGGACCAACTGCATCAACAACAGCTGTTGTTGGGCCTGATGGATTGCCTGCTGGATCTGTAGCAATCGCCTCAACTTCATCGCCATCATTCAGACCAGGGTTTGGCACAGTCCAACTACCATCCGGTCCTGCTACAACACTTGCTGTACTACCGTCTGGATATGTCACAGTTACTGTTGAACCAGGTTCTGCTGTACCTGTAATCGGGTCTGTCCCGTTAACTGGGTCAATCACCGGTGCATTCGGTGCAGCCGTATCAATCGTATAAGTTTGAGTATCTTTAACAGTACTGCTATTACCTGCCGCATCTGTAAACGTTACAGTAGCATCAATGGTTTTATCTGCATCAGCTATTAAACCACTACCAGGTACGCTTACTGTCCATGTGCCTGCTGTTCTATCTACAGTTGCATTATAAGTTACCCCATTAATAACAACTGTAACGGCTGTAGTAGCCGCATCTGCTGGAATGTTTTTCAGAACACCAGTAATCGTGACATTACCTGCTGCTTCTGATGCATTAATTACGTTATCTGAAGTAACAGGATCAACCGAGAAAGTGACTCCATCTGTATTTGGTGGAGTGGTGTCAGCAGGTGTTGAGTCATCATCATTATCACTATTCGATGCTGCAGCGATAATACCGCCCGCAACTAAAGGAATAGCTGCCCACAACCATGGGTTTACACCTGCATCGTGATAAAGTAATGGTTCTATTGAGGAAATAGGCTGGTAAATAACGTCAGATACCAACTCTTGTGGTGCTTCTGCCGGTAAAGCAGCAGGTAAATCCTCAGCTACCAGTGCTTGTGGTTCCACATCACTGTCAGCATCAGCGTCCGCATCAGCATCGGCGTCCGCATCATTTTCAGCATCTTTGAATTTTGCCCAAATCAACTGTCCATTTTCATCTTGAAAAACCAGGCTGTTATCTTTAGGCTCAGCTGTCCCACTAAAGAAGTCTTCAATAACAATGGTTTGGCCATTTTTTAGCCGAATAACTGCATTGGTACCCTCCCTATTTACTACCAACACATCACTGGCAGCTACTTTTACCAATACGACCGATGCTTCTGAAAGTTTTGCAGAAGTTCCCTCTGTTGTTGCTAAGGTTTTATGATTGTCCTTAGCAATAATTTGTATTTCAGGCATATCTATATTCCTTTTATATTATTGATTTAAATGATTTTATGTATAATTCTTTTTACTTAATCTTTCTAAGTTTTTGACCTACAACTTAAAAACATTAAGTAATGTGATCATTTTTACATTAAACACTTTAAAATAAAAAAAACAAATACTAAAGTACCTAAAGAAAAAATTTTAATTAATAGAAATTATATATAAGTCTTCGTTAAGTTTTTCTTATGTTAATTTAATGAAAAATCACGTTAAACGTTTTATATATAAAACAAATTTATTATTTTTCTATTTACCATTTGTTGAAAAATAATTTAATTAAAATATTCATATAACAATTATTAATATCTTAATAAAATAAAATATATTATTAATGATATATATAGAAAAAAAAGGCTCTAGGTAATATTTAACTATTACACTAAAACCTCATTTTTAAATATCTTATAAAATTTAAAACTGTTTATATTTAGAAATTATCAGGACTCTCAAATCTTTTTACTTCTTGTAACTTATTCGGGTCATGCATTGTTGCAATTCCATCCTCAGTTTTTTGGTCTACAAGAATATCTGGATTAAAAACGGTGATTGTTTCCCTACCCAACGCATCCTCTCCAACAATATACTGAAAACCTCTTCTATTCATCTTATGGCACAATCTTTGATAGAAACCTTTTAAGCCTTCAGTTTCTTCATTGGGATTGTAATAAAAAGCATTCATCACAGCTGGTAAGCCTAGGCCGCACACAATACCTGATAACAGTACACTAATAAATGTATAACCAATCAAGATACTACTATAGGGACTTAAGGCGGGGATATTGGCTACTGCTAAAATCAATGCAAGTGAAATTCCTCCTCGTACCCCACCCCAAGAGAGAATGGTCAAACTACCGTTGTAACTTTTCATTTTCCGCATATTCGGAAAAAAGGCAAAAGCCATAAAATTAGCAGCAAAGCGAGAAATATGAAGAATAAAGAACGCAACAATACCGCCTAAAATCAAGCTAAAGTTTAAATCAAGGATAAATAACTCTAAGCCAATTAAAGTAAATAAGAATGAGTTAATAATTCCTTCTACTGTATGCCAGAAATGATTAACTTCTTGAATCTCTCGCTCTTCTCGTATTTCTTTCCATTTGTTTCCAACAATTAAACCACCAATTACACAAGCAATCGGTGCTGATGCATGTGCAAACAAAGCAACTAAATATGCTCCACTCGCAAGCAAAGCCGTTGTTAAAATCAGGGACTCCATTTCATGTTTACCACGTAATAAACGTAACACCCCGACCCCAAATGCCCAACCAACCCCCACAGCAACAACAATTTCATAGAGTAGAGCTTCTAATGTCGCCATCAATGAGAAATGTTCACCCTGTAAAACATTGAGCAAAGTCATAAACAATGCAATACACATTGCATCATTAAATAATGATTCACCTTCTAACTTAACAATTAAATGATGAGGCGCGCGAATTGAACTAAGTACACCTTTAATACCAATTGGGTCTGTTGCCCCTAAAGCTGCGCCTAAAAGTAACAGCACCAGAATTGGCACATGATATCCAACAAGTAATTGGAATCCGTAAAGCAAACTGCCAAACAATACGGCGCAAAGCACTAAAGCAATCGTTGCCAAAATACTAATTTGTTTCCAATAACTTTTTAGATCTGAGATTTTAAATTTGAGTGCTGAAGAAGTTAGAATAAAACAAATAACACCATTAATTAAAAAATCATAAAAATCGATATGGCGAACTGCTTCTTCAATATTATGAATATTAATGGTAATAAATTGATTACCGTTTAGTAGGCTGGCCCCCCACTGTAAAATAAAGACAAAAATTGCTGAGACCAGAGGTACACCAATCGCCTGTGGAAAGCCTAAAATACGCTTATTAAAGATAGTGGTTGCTATTGATAATGCAAAAACCACAGTGAATGCTTGTAGTAGAAAAAAATTACCCATGAATACCCTTCTTCTGGGTCAACGACCAAATAAAAACTTTGCTAAATCGACCTAACTCAATAAAAAGCTGACATAAACAATGCCATAATCATAAAAAATAGAAATTAGGACACAAGTTTACCGAATTGATAGAACAATCTATCAATCAGTTAAATTTCTTAACATTATTTATAGTTTTAATCTAAAGAAAAAGATGAGCTTATTAAATATGTTTAACAAGACTCATCCTATAATTTTTTAAACTGGATTGTTAAAAGTATCGCATTGGTTAATATCACCAGTTTTTAAACCCACTTGGAACCAGTGCATTCGCTGTTCACTACTACCATGAGTAAAGCTATCCGGAACGACCTGACCTGTAGAACGCTTTTGTAAATAATCATCTCCAATTTTTTGAGCAGCATCCATAGCCTCTTCAATGTCACCTTGCTCTAAAAATTGAGTTCGCTGTTGATTATGACTCGCCCAAATGCCCGCTAAACAGTCAGCTTGTAATTCTTGACGAACAGACAATTGATTACCTTCTCTTTGACTGACTTGTGCACGAGCTTGCTGTACTTGCGATGAGATACCAAGCAAAGTTTGAACATGATGCCCTACCTCATGTGCGACAACATAAGCTTGAGCAAAATCTCCAGCCTGATCTTCCCTAGAAAGTTCAGTTTGGTTTTGTTCTCCAGAAATTCCCATTTGCTGACGCATATCTTTAAAGAATTCTGTATCGATATAAACCTTTTGATCTGCAGGACAATAAAATGGCCCCATCGCAGATTGAGCTGTGCCACATCCAGACTGAATCATTCCACTAAATAAAACTAATTTAGGTGGTGTATAGCTTTTACCTAACTGTTTAAATATAGGAGTCCAGACGTCCTCTGTATCAGCCAAAACCGTTCCAACAAAATCGGAGGCTTCTTTTTGCTCGGCTGTTAAACTTTCTGGCGCAGTTGCATTTGATTGTTGTGAAGCAGTAACCTGCTGAGTTGCTTGATAAGCCTGCTGTGGATCAACACCAAAGAACTTCCACGCAACAAATGCAACAACCAGACCAATAATACTAATACCGCCAGCTCTAACACCGCCACCACCACGGCGGTCCTCAACATTGCTACTAATTCGTCGACCTTTCCAGCGCATAATTTCCCTCTTCTTTTTAGAATGGCATCATGAACCCGATGCTTTTTTAGGCCACATTTTTTGTATTAAGCTCACAATTAATAAAACAATTGCACCAGCAACCAGTCCTATTCCAAAGTTAATCAGTGTGGGTGTTAAAGCCCCAATGATATTACCTACTGCTGGTATTGTTTCTACATGATCCACTGTATCTTCAGTTAAATGATGAAGTAACGGAATCGTATGATTAATAATTCCGCCACCCACTAAAAACATTGCAATAGTGCCCACGATTGAAAGTAATTTCATCAAAATAGGAGCAAAAGCTAATAGGCCTCGACCTATAGTTTGCTTAAATGAGGTCGACTGTTCTGTTAAATATAATCCCAAATCATCAATCTTAACAATCATGCCAACCAAACCATAAACGCCAATCGTCATCACAACAGCAATAACACTTAAAACGCTTACCTTAGTCATTAAAGTAGCCGTAGCAACTGTACCCAGCGTAATCACGACGATCTCAGCCGATAAAATAAAATCAGTTCTTACTGCTCCTTTTATTTTTTCTTTTTCAAAAGTTGCCAAGTCTAATTCTTCATTTTCAAGCTCTGCTTTTGCTTCCTCTGATGTAGAAGCTTTTTTATGCATAATGGTATGAAGAACTTTCTCTACTCCCTCATAACATAAAAATAAGCCCCCGAGCATTAATAGTGGATTAATAAGCCAAGGCGCAATCACACTAATCAATAATGCTAAAGGAACTAAAATAAGCTTATTAACAAAGGAGCCTTTAGCCACCTTCCAAACAATAGGCAGTTCGCGATCTGCGCGCACACCTGTTACTTGCTGAGCATTTAAGGCCAAATCGTCACCTAAAACTCCGGCAGTTTTCTTTGCTGCCATTTTGCTCATTAAAGCAACATCATCTAAAATTGTTGCTATATCATCTAGTAATAAAAGTAAGCCACTCGCCATTTCTTATCCAAGTTTGTATTTATTAGACTATTGTAAGATGATTTTTTTGAATTTCTGTAATTTTACTGAATAAATTCACAATATTATTTTAAGAAAAGTTTCCCCAATCGCTGACGAAAAAAATTTATTTCCCGTACAATAATGCCAATCTTTTATATTACAGGGCTTACTACCCCTGATTAAGTTAATACGATAGTGGAATAAATAATGAGTAATGTTGATCAGCGTCCAATTATTTTGACAGGCGACCGCCCAACCGGACAACTTCATCTTGGGCACTTTGTCGGTTCTTTGCGTTCTCGTGTAGGTTTACAGGATAGCCATCATCAACATCTCTTATTAGCAGATGCACAAGCATTAACAGATAATGCAGATAATCCAGATAAAGTTCGTCGTAATATTTTAGAAGTTGCTCTAGATTATTTAGCTGTAGGCATTGATCCAACAAAAACTACTATTTGTGTTCAATCTTGCTTGCCAGCACTCAATGAACTCACAATGCTCTATCTTAACTTTGTGACAGTTGCGCGTTTAGAACGTAACCCGACCATTAAATCTGAAATTCAAATGCGTGGTTTCGAGCGTGACATTCCAGCTGGTTTCCTCTGCTACCCTGTTGCACAAGCGGCTGACATTACTGCTTTCAAAGCAACTGTGGTTCCAGTAGGTGAAGATCAGATTCCAATGATTGAACAAACGAATGAAATCGTACGTCGAGTAAATCGCCAAATCGGTCAAGATCTTTTGCCTGAATGTAAAGCTTTGCTTTCTAATATGGCTCGTTTACCTGGTTTTGATGGTAAAGCGAAAATGTCTAAATCATTAGGCAATACCATCGTTTTAAATGCTTCTGATAAAGACATTAAAAAAGCTGTAAATGCGATGTACACTGATCCAAATCACCTTCGTATTGAAGATCCAGGTCAAGTTGAAGGCAATATTGTATTTACATATTTAGATGCATTTGACCCAAATAAAGAAGAAGTTGAAGAATTAAAAGCTCACTATCGTCGCGGTGGTCTTGGTGATGGTACGGTAAAAAAACGCCTTGAAGGTGTGTTAAAAGAATTAATTACACCTATTCGTGAACGTCGCGAAGAGCTTGCTAAAGATCCTGACTATATTATGGATGTTTTACGTCAAGGTACAGATAAGTGCCGTCTTATTACTCAACAGACTTTAGACGAAGTTAAAGATGGTTTAGGTTTATTTAAATTTTAATTCTCTTTAGAAAATAAAAGCCCTTCGGGGCTTTTTTTATTTATTAGATTCAATAATATTCATTTTTTAGAATTACTAATGTATTGATAGCCATTCACAGGCTTTTACCCTATTAACGTGAAGTAACACTTATTAACGCTAATAGCGATGAAGAATATCTTAACTTTATCTATTATCCTCTATGTAGGTTACATCATATGAGCCTCACGACATTTCTCCTTAAACCGAAACTGTTTTTACAGATTCGTTGTTCTACGCAATGATCACCCCAATCATTGCGTATTTTTTTTGCCTAAAAATTTTATTTATGAATTAGCTATACTTATAAAAACTCTTATTTTTAAATAAAAAAGCACCGCATCATTTTTCAGATGCGGTGCTTTTTAAGATTCAGGGTAAAGCGATTAAGCTAAACCTTTCTCTTTTAAAACTTGCAACATAGTTGAACCAAGCTCAGCTGGGCTACGAGTGTAAGCCATACCTGCTTTTTCAAATGCAGCAAATTTCTCTTCAGCAGTACCTTGACCACCAGAAATGATCGCACCAGCGTGACCCATACGCTTACCTTTAGGAGCAGTTACACCAGCAATGTAACCTACTACAGGTTTAGTCACGTTAGATTTGATGAATTCAGCAGCTTCTTCTTCCGCTGTACCACCGATCTCACCGATCATGATGATTGCATCAGTATCTGGATCGTCTTGGAACAATTGAAGCGCTTCGATTTGGTTCATACCTGGGATTGGGTCACCGCCGATACCGATACAAGTAGATTGACCTAAACCAAGCTTAGTTGTTTGAGCAACAGCTTCATAAGTCAATGTACCTGAACGTGAGATGATACCAATACGACCTGGTTGGTGAATGTGACCAGGCATAATACCAATCTTACATTCGCCCGGAGTGATCACGCCTGGACAGTTAGGACCAACTAAACGAGTACCGTTACCGTTAGTTTCTAAATAGCGTTTTGCTTTAAGCATGTCGATTGTTGGAACACCTTCAGTGATCACAACGATTAGGCCAACACCCGAATCAACCGCTTCAACGATTGAGTCTAAAACGAATGGAGCTGGTACATAGATTACAGATGCATCTGCATTTGTTTCACGTACAGCTTCTTTCATTGTGTTGAATACTGGTAAGTCAAGGTGAGTTGTACCACCTTTACCTGGAGTAACACCACCAACAACTTTTGTACCGTAGTCTAAAGCTTGTGCAGAGTGGAAAGTACCGTTTTTACCAGTAAAACCTTGTACCAATACTTTAGTGTCTTTATTAATTAATACGCTCATGATTGATACTCCCCTTACGCTTTAACTGCAGCTACAACTTTTTCTGCGGCATCAGACAAGCCGTTTGCAGAAATTAATTTCAAACCAGATTCATCAAGTAATTTAGCACCTAACTCAGCGTTGTTACCTTCTAAACGAACAACAACTGGAACAGTTACATTTACTTCTTGAACCGCTGCAATAATCGCTTCAGCAATCATGTCACAACGTACGATACCACCGAAGATGTTGATTAAAACACCTTGTACAGATGTATCAGCAAGGATGATTTTGAACGCTTCGATTACACGCTCTTTAGTTGCGCCGCCACCAACGTCAAGGAAGTTTGCAGGCTGACCACCATAAAGTTTAATGATGTCCATAGTTGCCATTGCAAGACCAGCACCGTTAACCATACAACCGATGTTACCTTCTAAAGCAACATAGTTAAGATCAAATTCAGATGCTTTTAATTCACGCTCATTCTCTTGAGATTTGTCACGTAAAGCAGCAACTTTAGGTAAACGGTAAAGCGCGTTAGAATCGATACCTACTTTCGCGTCTACACATAAAATTTCGCCATTTTCACGAACTGAAAGTGGGTTAATTTCAAATAATGCAAAGTCATTTTCAACAAATGCTTGGTAAGCAGCTGTCATGATTTTTACAAATTGACCGATTTGCTTGTCTTTCAAACCTAAAGCAAACGCTACTTCACGTGCTTGGAATGGTTGTAAGCCAACTAATGGATCAACTTCAACTTTGATAATTTTTTCTGGAGTTTCTTCTGCAACTTTCTCGATTTCTACACCACCTTCTGTAGAAGCCATGAAAGTAATACGACGGCTAGAACGGTCTACAACCGCGCCCAAATAAAGCTCACGCTCAACTGGATATACGTCTTCAGCAACAATGATGCTGTTTACTGGTTGACCATTTGCATCTGTTTGATACGTTACAAGACGAGTACCAATGATATTGTTTGCAAATTCGATAACATCTTCTTTAGATTTTGCAACTTTAACGCCACCAGCCTTACCACGACCACCAGCATGAACTTGCGCTTTCATTACCGCGAATTTACCACCAAGCTGTTCAAATGCAGCAACTGCTTCGTCTGCATTGGTAGCCAAGATACCTTCTTGTACTGGCATACCATATTCTTTCAATAACGCTTTAGCTTGATACTCATGTAAGTTCATTTAGTTACCTACTTAACTTTGTTTGTTGTCTTCAATTTGCGCAACATTCTCATGTTACATATACAAATTGCTGTCTACGTCTTTCACCTTGATGCTTTTTTAATCACACCATCGAATGTGAAAAAGAGCGGAGAACCCGCTCTTTATTTTATTTACGCTTACGTTGAATCGCGTGAATTGCACGACCATCTACAGCAAGTGCAGCTTCATGAACAACTTCAGAGAATGTTGGGTGACCAAAAGTCATCAACTGAAGATCTTCAACTGAAGATACAAATTCAAGAGCGATCATACCTTGGTGTACGATATCAGATGCAGCAGGTCCAATAACATGCATACCTAATAAACGGTCAGTTTTTGCATCAGCAACAAACTTAACAAAACCAGCACCTTCACCCGCTGCTAAAGCACGACCATTTACAGCAAAACCGAATTGACCAGTTTTAACTTCATGACCTTTTTCTTTAGCTTGTTCTTCAGTTAAACCAACCCACGCCGCTTCCGGATGTGTATAGATAACTGAAATGATTGTGTCATAGTTCACTTGAGCTGCATGACCGTGGATACGCTCAACAGCCATTACACCTTCTTCCATTGCTTTATGAGCAAGCATTGGACCGCGAACCAAGTCACCAATCGCATAAACACCTTCTACAGAAGTTGCACAGTGATCGTTTACTTCTACTAGACCACGTTCAGTCAATTTAATGCCTGAATCTTCAGCCAATAAACCTTCAGCATAAGCTTTACGGCCAACACAAACGATTAACTTGTCAAAAGTTTGAGTTTTTTCTTCGCCGCCTTGAGTGTATTTAACAGTCACTTCACGACCATTAATTTCAGTACCAGAAACTTTAGCACCGATACGAATATCAAGACCTTGCTTAGTTAAAAGTTTTTGGTAGTCTTTTGCCAAAGCTTTATCAGCCATTGGTAGGAATGCATCCATTGCTTCAAAAACAACAACTTCAGCACCAAGACGACGCCAAACAGAACCAAGCTCTAAACCGATTACACCTGCACCAATTACACCTAAACGCTTAGGTACTTCTGGGAAGTTCAATGCACCAGTTGAATCAACAATAATATCTTGATCTACAGGAGCTACTGGAATATTTACAGGTACAGAACCAGACGCAAGAATAACGTATTTAGGTTCTAAAACTTGAGTTTCACCCTCATGAGAAACGAACTCAACTTTTTTACCAGCAAGTAATTTACCTGTACCTTTTAACCATTCAATGCCATTGCCTTTAAGCAATTGATCGATACCACCAGTTAATTGGTCAACAATTTTGTCTTTACGAGCAAGAAGCTTAGCAAGATCAAAATTCACTTCACCTGTAGTGATACCGTGATCAGCTAAGTGATGTACTGTATCTTCATAACGGTGAGAAGAATCAAGTAATGCTTTAGAAGGAATACAACCTACGTTTAAGCATGTACCACCTAAAGATGGCTTACCGTTGTGAATACGTTTTTCGATACAAGCGACTTTAAAACCTAGTTGAGCAGCACGAATCGCAGCTTCATAACCACCAGGACCACCGCCAATAACAACAAGATCAAATTGTTGAGACATTGTTTATCTCCATGGTCCGAGATAGAGGATCACTCTACCTCGGTAATATTATTCGAAGAAATTAAAGATCAAGGATGAGTTTAGCTGGTTCTTCTAACAATTCTTTGATTGCTACCAAGAAACCTACAGCTTCTTTACCATCGATCATACGGTGGTCATAAGAAAGTGCTAAATACATCATTGGCAAGATTTCAACTTGACCATTTACCGCCATAGGACGCTCTTGGATTTTGTGCATACCCAAGATACCAGTTTGCGGTTGGTTCAAAATAGGAGTTGAAAGTAATGAACCGAAAGTACCACCATTAGTGATTGTGAAAGTACCACCAGTCATTTCTTCGATAGATAATTTACCATCACGTGCTTTACCAGCGTAAGCAGCAATACCTGCTTCAACTTCTGCATAGCTCATACGATCAGTATCACGCAATACTGGTACAACAAGACCACGATCAGAAGATACTGCAACACCGATGTCATAGTAACCGTGATAAACGATATCATCACCATCAATTGAAGCGTTTACAGCTGGGTAGCGTTTAAGCGCTTCAGTTGCTGCTTTAACGAAGAACGACATGAAGCCTAAACGAGCACCATGGCGTTTTTCAAAAGCATCTTTATATTGCTTACGCAATTCCATGATTGGCTTCATGTTAACTTCGTTAAATGTAGTTAACATTGCAGTTTCTTGAGTTGCAGCAAGAAGACGTTCAGCTACACGCTTACGTAAACGAGTCATTGGAACACGTTTTTCGATACGCTCACCAACAGCTACACTCAATGGAGTAACGTTAGCAGCTGGTTTAGCTTGATGGTTTGCAACATCTTCTTTAGTGATACGACCACCACGACCAGTACCTTGTACGTCAGCAGCAGCAATACCAGATTCAGTTAACGCTTTACGAACCGCAGGAGCTTGATCAGATACAGTTTCTGTACGTTCAACAACAGGAGCTGCACCAGCTTGAGTTTGAGCAACTGCTTGTTCTACTGCTGCAGGAGCAACAGCTGCGCCAGCACCAGCTTCAAATTGAGCAATAACTTCGTCAGAAAGAACTGTATCGCCTTCATCTTTAATGATTGCAACCAAGCTACCATCTGCAGGAGCAACAACTTCTAAAACAACTTTGTCGGTTTCAATATCACAGATTACTTCATCGCGTGATACAGGTTCACCCACCTTTTTGTGCCAAGTTGCGATGGTTCCATCTGCAACAGACTCTGGGAATACCGGTGCTTTAATTTCGGTTGCCATTATTGAGAATCTCCTGATTGTTCAGCTTCGATTGCCAATGCATCATTAATTAGCTGAGCTTGTTGTTTTGCATGCAAGTACGGTGAGCCACAAGCTGGTGCAGCAGAAGCTTCACGACCTGCAAAACTGATACGGATTTGTTTGCCAGATTTTAAGATATCGTCATATAAACGCGGTGCGATAAATAACCATGCGCCTTGGTTCTTCGGCTCTTCTTGTGCCCAAACAAGTTCTTTCACGTTTGGATATGCAGCCAAGATTTCCGCAAGACGTTGCTCTGGATATGGATACAACTGTTCAATACGTACAATTGCGACATTAGTTAAGTTTTGTTCACGACGTTTTTCAAGTAAGTCGTAATAAACTTTACCGCCACAAAGTACAAGACGAGTTACATCTGACTTGTTAATTTGATCGATTTCGTCAATTACAGTTTGGAACGAACCATTTGCAAGCTCTTCTAAAGTAGAAGTAGCAAGTTTATGACGAAGTAAAGATTTCGGTGACATTACAATCAATGGCTTACGAATTGGGCGTACAGCTTGACGACGTAATGCATGGAAAATCTGTGCAGGTGTCGTTGGAGTGATCACTTGCATGTTGTCTTCAGCACATAACTGTAAGAAACGTTCTAAACGAGCTGATGAGTGTTCTGGACCTTGACCTTCGAAACCGTGCGGTAACAACATTGTTAAACCACAAACACGTTCCCACTTAGTCTCACCAGAAGCAATAAACTGGTCAATCACAACTTGAGCACAGTTTACGAAGTCACCAAATTGTGCTTCCCAAATAATCAAGCTCTTAGGAATTGTAGTTGCGTAACCATATTCAAATGCAAGAACTGCTTCTTCAGATAAAAGAGAGTCATAAATCGCAAAACGTGGTTGGTTCTCTTTAACATGACAAAGAGGAATGTAAGTTGAACCATCAGCTTGGTTATGCAATTTCGCATGACGATGTGAGAAGGTACCACGACCCACGTCTTCACCAGTAATACGAACTAGATAATCTTCATCTAATAAAGTTGCATAAGCTAAAGTTTCTGCTGCACCCCAGTTTAATGGAGTTTCACCAGTTTGCATTTTTACGCGATCTTCAATTACTTTTTGAACCTGACGCTGCATTACAAACCCTTCAGGAAGTTTGCTCATGCCCTCGCCTAATTCTTTTAAGCGATTTAAGTCAAATGAAGTATCCCAATCGTCTGTGTAGTCATGGCCCAAATATGGAGTCCAATCAACAAACATTTTGGTATTTGGTTCAAGAATCAATGCATTTGCTACATGATTACCTGCTTCTAAATCAGAACGGTAATCTTCAACCATTTGGTCTGCTTCAGCACGATCAAGTACTTTCTCTTGAACAAGTTGATCAGCATAAAGTGTACGAGTAGTCGCTTTCTTCGCAATTACTTGATACATCAATGGTTGTGTACCAGATGGCTCATCTGCTTCATTATGGCCACGACGACGATAACAGAACAAATCGATAACAACATCTTTACGGAATTCGTGGCGGAAATCATGTGCTAATTGAGTAGCAAAGATAACAGCTTCAGGATCATCGCCATTTACATGGAAAATTGGCGCCTGAATCATTTTAGCAACGTCTGTACAGTATTCTGTAGAACGCGCATCACGAGGATCAGAAGTTGTGAAACCTACTTGGTTGTTCACAATAATATGAACTGTACCACCAACCGTATAGCCACGAGTTTGTGACATTTGGAAGGTTTCCATATTCACGCCCTGACCTGCAAATGCCGCATCACCATGAACAATAACTGGTAAAACGTCATCACCGCCAATGTCTCTACGACGTACTTGACGTGCACGTACAGAACCTTCAACTACAGGACCAACAATTTCCAAGTGAGATGGGTTAAATGCTAATGCCAAGTGAACTTCGCCACCTGGAGTCATTACATTACTTGAGAAACCTTGGTGGTATTTAACGTCGCCAGAACCTTTTTTATGAATTGATTTACCTTCGAACTCACCAAATAAGTCCGCAGGGTTTTTACCCATAATATTCACAAGAAGGTTTAAACGGCCACGGTGTGGCATACCGATAACAACTTCTTTACAACCTACAGCACCAGCACGCTGAATAATCTCGTTTACCATAGGAATAAAAGATTCGCCGCCTTCAACACCAAAGCGTTTAGCACCAACGTATTTATTACCAAGATATTTTTCAAGACCTTCAGCAGCAGTTAAACGCTCTAAGAAGCCTTTCTTTTGATCATTTGTGTAATTGAATTTACCACGGGCACTTTCAAGACGTTGTTGAATCCAACGTTTTTCTTTTGTGTCCACGATATGCATGTATTCAACACCGATCGAACCACAATAGATTGCTTCCATTGCTTCAATCATTTCAGCAAGCGTTGCTTCGCTTTTGCCGATTTCAAGATTGCCGGTATTAAATACAGTGTCTAAATCTGATTTGGTTAAACCGTGAGCTGAAAGATCTAAATCTGGAATCTCTTCACGCTTAGCAAGACCTAATGGATCTAATTTAGCTTTTTGATGTCCGCGATTACGATAAGCAGCAATAAGTTGTAAAACGCCAATTTGACGACGCTCATGCTCAGTACTTACAGTACTTTGTACAACAGGTTGAACACGGTTAGCATTACGTCCTAGTAATAGGAATTGCTCACGCACAGCGCTGTGTGGTTGGTCACCCTTTGGATATTTATCGAAATATTGGCGCCAGTCCTCAGCTACAGAGGTTGGGGAAGTCAGGTACTGCTCGTAAAGTTCTTCAATATACGCTGCACTATCAGCGGAAAGTTCAGTGTCAAGACGCAATGCGTCAGCAACTTCTTGCATTTGTGGACCCATTTCCTATTGCAAAAAATATTACAGGCTGCCTTTTAAGCACACCCATGATGCATAATGCCAAATTGGTAAAAAAGGCATTACTTACCCAACAGGTCTTCAAGACCATGGGGCGTCATACTACCTAGAGAGAAAACTCCATAGGTAATTAATGAATCACAACGCCCTCAATGGCATCATCACTCACCTTATACTCGATTAAAACCGAGCAATTTTTTGCAAATCTTTTTAGAAAAATTAACGTTAAAATTAACTTTTCTAAAATGACTTTAACCATAAAAATTAAGCACAGATCTAAGATCGTGCTACTTAAATTAATTTCACTAGTATACGCTTTTTTCACCTATAACTTTGTGGCAAATCGTATCATGTTCTTAAACAACGATTGATTTTTTTGACACATACCACCTATAAATTGGCGAAATACATAAGCGATTTTATCTTTTAATATATGGTGCAATATATAAAATCCTCGCTCTTTTCGACCAAAGTCTAAAGTTTACATTATAAAATTAAAAAAAAACGCACATCAAGGATGCGCGTTTTCTATTTGTGCAGAATTAACCCGCTTGATCTAATAGCATGTTACGGATGTGACCGATTGCTTTAGTAGGGTTTAGACCTTTAGGACATACTGACACACAGTTCATAATACCTTTACAACGGAACAAACTGAATGGATCGTCAAGACGAGCCAAACGGTCTGCAGTAGCAGTATCACGAGAGTCGATAATAAAACGGTATGCATTCAACAATGCTGAAGGGCCCAAGAATTTATCAGGGTTCCACCAGAATGATGGGCATGAAGTTGAACAACACGCACAAAGAATACATTCATACAAACCATTTAAGTGTTCACGCTCTTCAGGAGACTGCAAACGCTCTTTAGGTGGAGCTGGTTGGTTATTGATCAAGAATGGCTGAATTTTGTCATATTGATCATAGAATTGGTTCATATCAACAACCAAATCTTTAACAACCGGCAAACCTGGTAATGGACGAATTACAATTTTCTCAGGTAGGTCGTTTAAATTCCATAAACAAGCCAAACCATTTTTACCATTAATGTTTACACCATCCGAACCACAAATACCTTCACGGCATGAACGACGGAACGTTAATGATTCATCTTGAACCTTCAAAGCAAGTAATGCATCAAGCAACATACGGTGCTTATCAGTCAATTCAAGCTTGAAAGTTTGCATGTACGGCGCTTTATCCTTATCAGGATCATAGCGGTAGATTTCGAATATACGAGTACCTCTACTCATCTTTATACTCCCGATTAGAATGTACGTGGTGCTGGTGGAATTGCATCAACAGTCAACGGTTTGAAGCGCACTGGCTTATATTCCAAACGGTTATCTGATGAATACCATAAAGTATGCTTCATCCACTCATCATCACGACGACCGTATGAATAAGTTGGGTGATCAGCTGGCAATTCATAATCAACTACTGTATGCGCACCACGACACTCTTTACGCGCAGCAGCTGAAATTAATGTAGCTTTTGCAACTTCATATAAATTTTCAACTTCAAGCGCTTCAACACGTGCAGTGTTAAATACTTTAGATTTATCTTTCAAGTGAATGTTGCGCACACGTGGTTCAAGAGCAAGAATCTCTTTAACACCTTTATCAAGCAAAGCTTGAGTACGGAACACACCAGCGTGGTCTTGAACGATATCACGAATCGCATCAGCAACTTCTTGTGCATTTTCACCAGAAGTTGATTCATCCAACTTACGTACGCGATCTAAAGTTTGCTCTAATACATTTGTTGGAAGTGGCGCATATTCATCACCATGATGCTTAGTTACGTAGTCGATAATGTGCTCACCAGCAGCTTTACCAAATACAACCAAGTCAAGAAGTGAGTTAGTACCTAAACGGTTCGCACCATGTACTGATACACAAGAACATTCACCAATTGCATAGAAACCTTTTACAGGTTTAGTGTAGTTGTCTGTACCTGCTTCGGGTAAACACACTTGACCATGCATATTTGTAGGAATACCACCCATTTGATAATGGATTGTTGGTACTACAGGAATTGGTTCTTTAGTAATGTCAACGTTCGCGAATTTTTTACCAATCTCAAATACAGATGGTAAACGCTTCATGATTGTGTCAGCGCCCAAGTGAGTCATATCAAGTAAGATATAATCACCTTTTGGACCACAACCACGACCTTCTTTAATTTCTTGGTCCATAGAACGTGATACAAAGTCACGTGGAGCCAAGTCTTTTAAAGTTGGTGCATAACGTTCCATGAATGGTTCGCCGTCTTTGTTACGAAGGATCGCACCTTCACCACGACAACCTTCAGTTAACAATACGCCTGCGCCTGCAACACCCGTAGGGTGGAATTGCCAGAATTCCATATCTTGTAATGGAATACCAGCACGAGCAGCCATACCAAGACCGTCACCAGTGTTGATATAAGCATTTGTTGATGCACGGTAAACACGACCAGCACCACCAGTAGCAAACAATGTCGCTTTTGCTTGGAATACTGCGATATTACCAGTTTCTTGGTCAATCGCTGTTACACCAAGAACATCACCTGCTTCGTTACGGATCAAATCAAGAGCGATCCATTCAACGAAGAACTGAGTACCCATTTTCACGTTGCTTTGATAAAGCGTGTGTAATAATGCGTGACCAGTACGGTCAGCAGCAGCACAAGCACGTGGAACTGGTTTATCACCATAGTTCGCAGAGTGACCACCGAACGGACGTTGGTAAATTGTACCATCAGCGTTACGGTCAAACGGCATACCCATGTGTTCAAGTTCATACACAACTTTTGGTGCTTCACGACACATAAATTCAATTGCGTCTTGGTCACCTAACCAGTCAGATCCTTTTACCGTATCGTAAAAGTGGAAGTGCCAGTTATCTTCTTGCATGTTACCTAACGACGCACCAATACCGCCCTGAGCAGCAACTGTATGTGAACGTGTTGGGAAAACTTTAGTAAGTACTGCAACTTTCAAACCTGCTTGAGCAAGTTGGTAAGAAGCACGCATACCAGAACCACCACCACCAACGATAACTGCATCGAAAGTGAGGTTTTGAATATTTGAATAATCTTCTTTAGGGGTTATCGCGCCCATGTTATCTTCCTATCAATTCGCCCAGAAAATCTGGATACCCCAGATTGCGTACACAAACACTGCAATAATGACAGCCGTCGTCAGTACAAGGCGTAAACCTTTCGCTGAAGGACCCATTTGACGAGTAGTGACATAGTCAGTGAAAACTTGCCACATACCAATCCATGCGTGTGCGATAAGCGATAAAATTGCCAATAAAGAAAAAATCTTCATTGGTAATGTCATCATGAAACCAGCCCACTGTTGATAGTCAAATCCACCTTTGCAGAGAATCCAACCAAAAAGAACAACAGTATAAGCTGCTAATACAACCGCACTTACACGCTGGATAAACCAATCACGAGAACCTGAACCAGTTAAACCTGTAGCACTTTTCATTAGAACATAATCCATACAAAGGCTGCGATAATGGCTACCACAGATAAGATCAATGAAATTGTCGCTGCAATACGACCACTTTGCAGTTCTTCAGCAAAACCTAAATCTGCAAGTAAGTGCTTAACTCCAGCAATGAAGTGGAATATTAAGCCGGCTGCAAATACCCAAACAACAAAACGTACAAGGATATTTCCAAAAACGACATTTTTAACGTAGTCAAATCCTTCTGGTGAAGATAATGATTTATCTAGAATCCATAAGAGAACTGGTACTAATAAGAAAACGATGACACCTGATAAACGGTGTAAAATTGATGCAATAGCCACGGGTGAGCGTAAATTTACCGCTAACACCTGACCCATGGACAAATTGACAGGTCTGTTGCTTTTCACAGCGGGCATCCTGTAGGTAGAAACTCCGACCGGAGTTTGTTGAATTAATTCCAAGGAAAGCTGGCATTGTTAGGCAAGCACAGCTCATGCCTAACCTATAAACGACACTGAATTATAAAACGCGAAGTATCAAAATACAAACAATCCACTTTGCCATTTCAGCAAAAAACCATTAAATAAGAATCATTCAAAACAATATTACATTATTAGGTCAATAAAAAAACTATACCTATATACATCATGTCCTTGTTTAAAATAACTTTTTATTTAATTTCATTTTTTCTGAAATTTCTTTTAAATAAGCCGATTTTAGACTAAAGATAAAGTTATAAATTCCTCATATCAATAGAAAAATGATCATAATCCCCTATATTTTCAATGTGAGCCACATTTCAAATAAGTGAACAGACTTATATTTCAGATAGATATTAAGCGATCTACACTAGTTTTTCGAAAGTGAATTTCATTAAAAACAGTTCTTATGATTTTAAACTCATCTGATAAGCTATTTTTTATACAATTAAACTTAAAAAAAGAACAATATTCTTTGTTACAACTAAATAGAAATACAATTTTTTTTGAGTATAAATTTGAAATTACATCATGAGTTTTATGATTTTTTTAAGGGGATTGGCATTTTCTACCGTCTTATTATTTTGAATTGCAATTTATAAATTTGCTTACAATTGTACTCATCCTTCATTTTTTTTCTGCACGTTCTTGTTGAATTGACTTATTATACCATCCCGATGCAGTGATTTTACTGACTTTTTTGCTCGGGTCTTGATGACTAACTCTCTGTGGGAACGTCATTTTTTATCCATAAGTATAATTGACAAAATTTCAGTACTCACTAATCTTATAGCAAATTTTGACACCGTCTGATTCGCACATGAGAACATTAGGATTTCGAGTCAGATCAACATTCACCAGGACAGGAGATCTATTGAATGTCTGAAGCAAATGGCAAAAAAGCCGTATTACATCTTGATGGCAAAGAAATTGGATTACCAATCTACAGTGGCACTTTAGGTCCAGATGTAATTGATGTCAGCAGCATACTGAAAGAAGGTCATTTTACTTTCGATCCTGGTTTTATGGCGACAGCCGCATGCGAATCTAAAATTACTTTCATTGATGGTGACAAAGGTATTTTATTACACCGCGGCTACCCAATTGATCAGTTAGCAACTCAAGCAGACTACCTTGAAACTTGTTATTTATTATTAAATGGCGAGCTCCCAACTGCTGAACAAAAAGTTGAGTTTGATACAAAAGTACGTGCTCACACTATGGTTCACGATCAAGTTAGCCGTTTCTTCAATGGTTTCCGTCGTGATGCTCACCCAATGGCAATCATGGTTGGTGTTGTAGGTGCATTATCTGCGTTCTATCACAACAACCTAGATATTGAAGACATCAACCACCGTGAAATCACTGCAATTCGCTTAATTGCAAAAATTCCAACACTTGCTGCTTGGAGTTACAAATACACAGTAGGTCAACCATTCATCTATCCACGTAACGATTTAAGTTATGCGGAAAACTTCTTGCACATGATGTTTGCTACTCCTGCTGACCGAGATTACAAAGTTAATCCTGTTCTTGCTCGCGCAATGGATCGTATCTTCACGCTTCATGCTGACCATGAGCAAAATGCTTCTACATCTACAGTACGTCTTGCTGGTTCTACTGGTGCAAACCCGTATGCATGTATCTCTGCTGGTATCTCTGCACTTTGGGGACCTGCTCACGGTGGTGCAAACGAAGCAGTTCTTAAGATGCTTGATGAAATCGGTAGCGTTGAAAACGTTGCAGAGTTCATGGAAAAAGTTAAACGCAAAGAAGTTAAGCTTATGGGCTTCGGTCACCGCGTTTACAAAAACTTCGACCCACGTGCTAAAGTAATGAAGCAAACTTGTGACGAAGTTCTTGAAGCTTTAGGTATCAACGATCCTCAATTAGCACTTGCTATGGAACTTGAGCGTATCGCATTGAACGACCCGTACTTCGTTGAGCGTAAACTTTACCCTAACGTAGACTTCTACTCAGGTATCATCCTTAAAGCGATTGGTATCCCAACAGAAATGTTTACTGTAATCTTCGCTCTTGCTCGTACAGTTGGTTGGATCAGCCACTGGTTAGAAATGCACAGCGGCCCTTACAAAATCGGTCGCCCTCGTCAGCTTTATACTGGTGAAACTCAACGCGACATCAAACGTTAATATTCGAAAGAAAATTAATGAAAAAAAGCTGCCAAAAGGCAGCTTTTTTATTTACGTCTTTTTCTACTCTAGACTTATTCTTCTTCATACATAGTTAACAAGTGATGGCTAATTCCGTCTGCTCGCAGCCAAGCCAACTCATAGCTCGCTTTAGCCAACGCTAAAACACGTCTTTCAAACTCACCCCATATCGTTTTGACTTGAGTCTCCGAAATACCCAAACCACTCTCGTGTGCTAGATGTTTATTCTTTTCACATATTTTTAAGGCATGGTAAAGCTTACGACCCTGGCTCGCCCCTTCCATTAACCGAACACGCTTACTTAAAATAAAGCCTTCAACATGCTGTAAGTCTGCATGAGGCAACATCGGTACTAAGATTTGATTCAATTGATCATCTAAACGCTTCCATACAGCCAAACGCTGCTCTGCCGTATAAGTGTTCCATTGAATCACCTCGTGGTTAAAACGGCGACAACCACGACAAACCTGATCACCAAAAACTGTTGAACAACGCCCTGCACATGGGGTGAGAGAGAGCGTTCGATGATCATTACTCAAAACAAACTCCTTAAATAAACCATATACTTTTTATGGTTTTCTCGCTTATTACTAATTTTCGCGCTAAAATATGCGCCTTAAATTTCTATCTTAATACATTTGGAGTTTTCCATGAACGCTACTGTAGAACAGCTTGCACCTGTAGAACAGCAAGCGACCGCAGGTTGGGTTGTTGCAGCACTATATCAATTTAAAGAAGTTCAAGATCCTGCCGATCTTCAACAACGTTTATTAGACTTAGTGAAAACAATTAACCTTTGTGGAACTCTGATTGTAGCAGGTGAAGGAATTAATGGTACTGTTGCTGGTGATCGCTTAGCAATTGATACACTACATCATTTTTTGCTCAATGAAGGCTTTGGTGCTATGGAATACAAAGAATCCCATAGTTCTGACAAACCTTTCCGCAAAATGAAAATTAAACTTAAAGAAGAAATTGTGACTTTAGGTGTTGAGGTTAAACCTCGTGACTTAGTCGGTCACTATCTTGACCCTAAAGAATGGAATGATTTAATCGCACGTGATGATGTAATTTTAATCGACACACGTAATGATTACGAATATAAAGCGGGTACATTTAAGGGTGCAATTGACCCTAAAACAGAAACATTCCGTGAGTTTCCAGAATACGTTAAGAAAGAGTTAGAGCAACATAAAGACAAAAAAATTGCGATGTTCTGTACTGGTGGTATTCGCTGTGAAAAATCAACTTCTTTACTTCTTCAAGAAGGATTTAAAGAGGTTTATCATCTTAAAGGCGGTATTCTTAAGTACTTAGAAGAAACCCCTGCTGATGAAAGCTTATGGGAAGGCGAATGCTTTGTATTTGACGGACGTACTGCTGTAACTCATGGTGTAGAGGAAGGCGTGAATATTAAATGTCATGCTTGCGGTTGGCCTTTAACTCCTGAAGAGTCTGCTCTACCAAGTTACGAACACGGTGTTTCTTGCGTTTATTGCATCGACAAAACCACTGAAAAGCAAAAAGCTGGTTTCCGTATGCGCCAGTCACAAATTGCTGCTGCAAAACGTAAACGCCTATAAAACCATAATATAGTTTTTTAAAGGGCATTTAGATTTCTAACTGCCCTTTTTATTTGTACAAATTAATTTTTTTACAATAAAAAACGCCCTAGAAAGGACGTTATTTATTATTTCTTCTAATACATTAATTTGGCGTATGATACATCAAGTATAATTCATTCAAATTATCTGGGATTTCTTCTGCCAGTTCATCCATTAACTGTCCATTACGACGGAAAGATTCCATCTGTGGATCTTCTTCATCAATTCCACTAAATACCATCATTGGTAAAGTTAAATCAATTAATTGTTCTTCATATTCAGGTGCAAACCATGCATCTTCATTTAAGAACATCGCATCAACAAATCCAACACTCCAATCGCCTAAGCTAGACTCAACGTCTGCTTCTTCAATTTCAAACGGAAATTCAATTCCATTTTCATTTGCTAAGTCTTGTCGAATTGACTCTAACCACACTTTGATCTGCTGAATAATTTCGGCAGGAACTTTTTTATGGTTATTATCAAATAATTCATCTAACCAACGATCAAACTGAGGGCCTACTGCAATTGCACACAGAAAACCATGAGTTGCAGCGAAATCCAGACCATACTCATTGTGGTCTCCATCTAGATATTCACTTAATTGGTCTAAATCTAACGCACTCATTGTGTTACCTGACTATAAAAAAGAAATCTACGATAGCATAGCATCTAAGCTGACGATGCCCTATTCAGATTTGATTAGTCTTCATCATCAAGATCATCATCGTCTAAATCATAATCAAAATCTTTTAACTCACGCTCTAAACGGCGTTGGGCTAATAGATCATCAATTAATCTACGTTTTTCTAATGATTCTTTCGCAGTGATTTTGCCTGATGACTCATCAAAACCGACATCATCATCATCACCGTAGTTATCATCTAGTTCAAAATCTGTAGAAGACACTAAAACTACCTCTAATGAAAAAATGTGAATGGGTCTAGCCGCTATTTATCTTTCTTATTTAACTGTGTCAAGTTTTATTTATATTTTTTTCATTAAACTGCATATTTGTGCTTTTTTTCACCCCAAAAATTGTGTATTTATAAAGCTGAACTATTTTTTTGATCTAAAAAAATTCTATGATCTTTTCGATGATTTAAGCTTGAAAAAAATGATTTTAGCCCAATATTCAAAAAACAGACGTGAATTCAAAGATATTTTTTATTTAACGGTTACTGATCAAAGCCAAAACATTTCAAGCAAATTGTGCTATCATGCACGGTTTTTCACTGCCACAGATTCAACAAAGAGTAAGCAAAGATGAGCGATATGCATTCCCCTACTTCTCAAGTAGCGGCTCTGATTAGCCGAGGCAAAGAACAAGGTTACTTAACTTACGCTGAGGTTAACGATCATCTGCCGGACTCGATTACTGAAAGCGAACAGATTGAAGACATCATCCAAATGCTTCAAGACGTTGGTATTCCTGTACACGAGCGTGCACCTGAATCTGACGATACCATGTTCGGTGAGTCGGCTGACGCAACTGATGAGGTTGCTGAAGAAGAAGCTGCTGCCGTACTTGCATCGGTTGAAAATGAGCCTGGACGTACGACAGACCCAGTACGTATGTACATGCGTGAAATGGGTACAGTTGAGCTGTTAACCCGTGAAGGTGAAATCAGCATTGCCAAACGTATTGAAGAAGGTATCCGTGATGTCCTTAATTCAATTGCTTACTGGCCAAATGCTGTTGAAGTTGTATTAAAAGAATATAATGATTTTTTAACTGGCGAACGCCGTCTTGCAGATATTTTATCTGGCTACCTCGATCCTGAAACCGATGAAGATATCCCTGAAGTTTTAGAAGAAGTTGAAGAGCTTGAGGAAGAAGACGAATCATCTTCAAAATCAACCAAAGAAGTTAAGCTTGATGATGACGATGAAGAAGAAGAGTCTGAAGGTGATGATGACTCTGAAGGTGATTCAGGACCAGACCCAGAAGTTGCAAAAGTTCGTTTTACTGAACTTGAAGCTGCTTGGGCTAAAACAAAAGCTGTTGTTGAAAAGCATGGTCGTAACAGTCCAGAGGCTGAAGAAGCTTTAGAAGCTTTAGCTACTGTGTTCATGATGTTTAAATTTACACCACGTTTATTTGACATCATCTCTGAAATGATTCGCGGTACACATGAGCAAATTCGTGCCAATGAACGTGAAATCATGCGTTATGCAGTACGTCGTGGCCGTATGGACCGTACTCAATTCCGTACATCTTTCCCTAAACAAGAATCTAATCCAGCTTGGTTAGATGAACAAATTGCTAAAGCACCTGCTGAAATTAAGGCGCATTTAGAAAAAGTTCGTCCAGATGTTTTAGCATTCCAGCAAAAGATTGCAGATATTGAGAAAGAGCTTAGTTTAAGCGTTGCTGAGATTAAAGATATCTCTAAACGTATGGCTATTGGCGAAGCGAAAGCACGTCGTGCCAAGAAAGAAATGGTAGAAGCCAACCTCCGTTTGGTAATTTCGATTGCGAAGAAATATACTAACCGTGGTTTACAGTTCCTTGACTTGATTCAAGAAGGGAACATTGGTTTGATGAAAGCTGTAGACAAGTTTGAATACCGTCGTGGTTATAAATTCTCGACTTATGCAACTTGGTGGATTCGTCAGGCGATTACCCGTTCGATTGCCGATCAGGCTCGTACGATTCGTATTCCAGTACACATGATTGAAACGATTAACAAGATCAACCGTGTATCTCGTCAATTGTTACAAGAAATGGGGCGTGAACCAACACCTGAAGAATTAGGTGAACGTTTAGAAATGGACGAAGTTAAGGTTCGTAAAGTACTTAAAATTGCTAAAGAGCCTATCTCAATGGAAACACCTATTGGTGATGATGAAGATTCACATCTTGGGGATTTCATTGAAGATCAAAACATCACTTCTCCAATTGATGCTGCGACTTCAGAAGGCTTAAAAGAAGCAACTCGTGAAGTATTGGAAAACTTAACTGAACGTGAAGCAAAAGTATTGAAGATGCGTTTTGGTATTGATATGCCAACCGATCACACACTTGAAGAAGTAGGTAAACAATTTGATGTAACACGTGAACGTATTCGTCAGATTGAAGCGAAAGCATTGCGTAAATTACGTCACCCTTCTCGTTCTGAACACTTACGTTCTTTCTTGGAAAATGACTAAGTTTTGAAAGCTTGAAATTTCAAAACCAAGCCCCATTTAATAGAAAGAGCTATAAACGCCTGCGATAATGCAGGCGTTTCAAATCATGAGGTAACTTATGTTAGACCGCACTCCATCTCGCGAATTACAAGAACATCTTTGGGTATTTCCGATGGATTATCCAATTAAACTTATTGGCGATGCGGGTGAAGAATTACGTGTTGCTGTAGTCGATATTTTGGTAAAGCATTTTCCAGACTTCGACCACTCAACATTAAAAGTTCAAGAATCTCGCACCGGCAAGTATCATTCTTTAACAGCACAATTGCGCTTTGAAGAATTGGAACAAGTTCATGCACTTTATGCTGACTTGGCTGCTTGTCCGCAGATTAGAACTGCGCTTTAATTTTAAGTTCTTCAATAAATACCACAGTCAGGCATTCTTACTGTGGTATTTTTTTGGAAATTTTATAACCTCCTTACCACGAAAAACCTTACAAATATTTAGAATTCCTTTTATAAAATCCTTTAAAATTACAAGGTTTTCGGCTTTTATCTAGTAGATATGATTTGGGTGCCGCATAAACTAATTATAGGAAGAGATTGTGATGAGCCTTGATAAACCTAACTTAATCATTCGGCAATGGAACGATTTACAAGATTATCAAAGCAAATTTGAAACCATGAAACTCTTAACAAATGAGCGAGATCAAGATACGCCCGATGAGTTATGGTTACTTCAACATCATAATGTTTTAACTCAAGGTCAAGCTGGTAAACCTGAACACATCCTAATTTCATCAGATATTCCTGTAGTACAAACTGACCGTGGTGGACAAGTGACTTGGCATGGACCCGGTCAACTTGTGGCTTACTTCATGTTTGATCTTAATCGTCTAAAGTGGAACGTACGCACATTGGTCAGTTTTGCTGAACAATTCATGATAGATGTTTTAAAAAAATACGGAATTGAAGCGTATGCAAAGCCAGATGCACCAGGAGTTTATGTGGATGGCCGTAAGATTGGTTCCCTAGGCTTTAAAATTCGTCGTGGCCGTAGTTACCATGGGTTAGCGCTAAATCTGGACTGTGCCCTAGATGGATTCCAGACGATTAATCCTTGTGGCTATGCAGGTTTAGAAATGGTGCGTATACAAGATTTGGTGACTCCTTATCCATCATTCACTCAACTTTGCCAAGACTTTATTGAGTATATTAAGAATACTGGGTACTTTAATGACCCAGAAGTCAAAACCGAATAAATCGCTTTGCGATGAAATAAAAATGGATTAGAGTATTTACTCTAAATTTGCTTTTGCATAATTTTAACAAGGGATACGCGAGTGATTTCGACAAAAGCTGTAAAGCCTACTCTGCAACTTGCCTACGTTAAGCTCATGATGGATGTTGTTGGTCGTGGCTTAGTCATGGCAAGTCAAGTGGACACTGAAATACAAGAGGAAGTATCTAAATTTCCTGTTCACTTTGTACTTTCAATGAATGTTTTCCCAAATGGACCAGCATTTTTTGCTCGAGTCACAGAAGACAAACAGTTAGAGCTACTCAAAAGAGCTGAAAGAAAGCCAGACTTAACTATTACATTCAAACATGTAACTCATGCCTTTTTAGTATTTTCTTTTCAAGAAAGTACTGCCCAAGCATTTGCGAATGACCGAATGATTGCTGATGGTGATGTATCTGCTGCCATTCGCTTAGTACGCTGTCTAAATAAAATGGAATCTCTTATTTTACCTAAATTGGTTGCGTCTCTTGCAGTCAAAGAATACCCAACCGAACTCACCCTAAAAGAAAAATTCAACGAAGCTGCAAATATTTACTTAAAAGTAGCTAAGTCCTATTTCAAGCGGAGCGCATAACATGGCTAAACCATATTACGAATTCTTTTGTCCTGTAAAAGTCATTGCTGGTAATGCTGCGTTAGAACATATTCCGTTTGAACTTGCGACTTTAGGCGCAAAACGCCCGCTCATCATTACAGATAAAGGTGTGCGCGCAAATGGCTTACTCAACCCGATTGAAGCTGCATTCAGTACGACCGATGCTGTCATTGGTCATGTGTTTGATGATGTTCCACCAGACTCAAGTTTAGAAGTCGTTCGTCTTGCCGCAGAAGCTTATCGCAAGAATAAATGTGACGCGATTATTGCGGTAGGTGGTGGTTCAGTTATTGATACCTCAAAAGCAACTAACATTTTAGTGTCTGAAGGCGGAGATGACTTACTTCAGTATTCTGGTGCACACAACTTACCAAAACCATTAAAACCATTTTTTGTAATCCCAACTACATCAGGTACGGGATCTGAAGTGACTATGGTTGCCGTGGTTTCAGATACGCAAAAGAATGTTAAATTGGCATTTGCCTCTTATTACTTAATGCCACATGCAGCGATTTTAGATCCACGCATGACGCTTACATTGCCACCTCATTTAACAGCAATGACAGGCATGGATGCCTTAACACATTGTGTTGAAGCGTATACATGTATGGCTGCCAATCCACTTAGCGATGCTTATGCAAGTGCTGGAATTAAAAAGATTAGTGAAAACCTATTTAATGTCTTAGAAAATCCAAACGACTCCCAAGGTCGTTTAGAACTAGCACAAGCCTCCACAATGGCAGGTATTGCATTTTCTAATTCAATGGTGGGCCTTGTACATTCTTTGGGTCATGCTTTAGGTGCTGTTGCTCACCTGCCTCATGGTTTATGTATGAATTTATTCTTACCGTATGTACTTGAATATAATAAGCAGGTAAATGGCCAAAAAATTGGTGAATTACTATTGCCATTAGCTGGTGCTGATATCTATGCACAAACTCCAGCAACTCAACGTGCAGACCGAGCAATTGCAACAATTTTGGCAATGCGTGATCGTTTATTTACTTTAACCAAGTTACCACGTACTTTACGTGAAACTGGTAAAGTAACTGAAGCACAGCTCGATGAAGTTGCAGAAAAAGCACTAAATGATGGCTCAATTATTTACAACCCTAAAGAAGCAAGCCTAAAAGATATTCGAGAGATCTTACAAAAGGCATGGTAATACAATAAGTTAAATTATAAATCTCTATGTAAGGTCCTGATTTATATATAAAATCAGGATCTTTTTTACAGCTATAAATTTGTACTCATTATTTTATTTGTAAATATGGCAAAAAATTTGCTAAAAAATCGATGAAAGTACTGACAATTTGCATCAATTTAGGATAGATTGGCGCACTTTATCTTTTTCTGTAGGGGGGATCGTTCGTCTCAAACGATCCTTAACACCAAGCTGATCCTTGATCAACGATTATGAGGATAACGCCGTTGACAACTATCTCTGGGACTCCGTCTGTAGTTAAGCTACAAAAAACGCTAGGTCTTTGGCATATTATTATTATTGGTTTAGCCTATATTCAGCCAATGACATTATTTGACACATTCGGCCTAGTTTCCGAAGAAAGTCATTACCATGTTCCGACTTCGTATATTTTTGCATTAATTGCCATTTTGCTAACATCGATTAGTTATGGACATATGATTAAGCGCTATCCATCTTCAGGTTCAGCTTATACCTATGCACAAAAATCAATTCACCCTAATGTTGGTTTTATGGTGGGTTGGTCATCTTGGTTAGATTATTTGCTTTCACCAATGGTCAATATTATTTTGGCTGGCATTTATCTTGATGCATTATTCCCTACAGTCAATCATTGGGTATGGGTAATTGTATTAACCGCTTTCATGACTGGTATCAACTTACGCGGTGCACGTTTTGTTGCCAATTTTAATAGCCTCATTGTATTTGTACAGTTACTCGTCATCGGTATATTTACTTATCTGGTCTATAGCAAATTACAAATGGGCTATAATGCAGAAGGCCCTATTACAGCAGCAACCCGTTATCAGTTATGGAGTTTAGAGCCTTTTTGGAATGAGTTGACCTCAGTAGGGGCATTGGTCACTGGTGCAACATTACTTTGCTTCTCGTTTACCGGATTTGATTCTTTAAGTTCTTTAGCTGAAGAAACTAAAGATACTGAAAAAACATTACCTAAGGCGATTTTTTTAACAGCACTTATCGCTGGAGTAATTTTTGTCATCAGTACTTACTTCATGCAAATTTACTTCCCTAATGATCCTAAAAACTACTTTGAAGATGTTGCAGCAACACAGCCAGACATTTTATTACTTGTAGGCGGATCATTATTTCAGTCCTACGTTCTTGCTTTTGCAATTATTACTGTCATGGCATCTGGTATTTCAGCTCATGCAGGTGTATCGCGCTTGATGTATGCAATGGGACGTGATGGTGTCATCAATAAAAAAATCTTTGGTCATGTTAGTCCAAAGAACTATACGCCTTCATACAATATTCTTATTGTTGGTGTTGTAGCACTAGCAGCAGGTTTCATGAGCTTAGATATTGTCATTTCAATGATTAGCTTTGGTGCGTTAACTGCATTTACATTTGTTAATTTATCAGTGATTTCACGCTATGCTTTACGTGATGGCCGCACAAAGAATTTCAAAGATATTTTTAACTTTGTAATTATTCCACTTCTTGGCTTCTTCAGTATTTTCGCTCTATGGCTTGAGATTGAAGAGACAGCCTTGAAATATGGATTATGGTGGGCAATGTTCGGTATTTTATACCTAGGTTATAAAACTAAAGGGTTTAAATATCAGGCACCTCAACATAATGAACATGAATAATAAAAAAGGCGCTTAAAGCGCCTTTTTTATGGTCAAATTAGCCAAAAATTTTGTTCACAATATCTTGTACGCGTTTTGCATAAAGTTTCGCTGTTTCAAGGTCTCCAGCAGGAACTTCCTCTACACTTGCATCAGAAGGCGATTGAACTAAAAGTCCAACTGAACCACCTAAGTTATTTACATCTTCACGTGTTGCGTCTTTAGTATTCGCTGGCAATAAACCCAGACTTACCCAAATCCCACCATGTTGTGATGCTAAAGTCTGTAATTGAATAAGAGTAACCTGCTTATCCCCATTTAAGCTCGCGCTGTTTGTGAAGCCTGCAAATACTTTATCTTGCCAACCACGTGTAAACCACACTTTTGAAGTTGCATCAGCAAACTTTTTAAACTGCCATGGTGCTGTACCCATATAAGTCGGAGCACCAAAAACAATCCCCTTTGCATCACTTAATGTCTGCCAATCTTGATCAGTAATATTACCCTCTTGATCAATCTGGATGAGCTGAGCATTAATTTCGTTTGCAAACGTTTCAGCCACGACTTTAGTGTGGCCATAACCAGAGAAATATACAACTGCGATATTAGATTTAAACATGGGAGCAAACCTTTGTTTTATTAAATTCCACTTTATGATATATTTTGGAAACTAGGTGTCAATTAGTTACTAATCGGTAACTAGTATAATTTTTTTAGAAATTAGCAGGTAAATAGTATGAATGAGTGTTTAAAATATAATGTTTTTCAACAACATTGCCCTGCTCGTTTATTTTTTGAAAAAATTGCAGATAAGTGGGTTTTATTGATTTTAAATGTTCTTGAAGAAGAAACTCAGCACTTCAATTTACTTAAAAAAAATATACAAGGAATCTCACCTAAAGTCTTATCACAAAAGTTGAAAATGTTAGAAAGAGATGGATTTATCGAACGTAAAATCCAGAATACTTCTCCTATTCGTGTAGATTACTCACTTACCCCTTTAGGACAAAATGTGGCTTCGATGGCATTCCAATTAAAGGAATGGGCCGAAACCAATATTGAGCAAGTTTTAGCAGCCCAAATGACTTATGATGAAAAAGTGCTAGAGCAAGCTTAACTCATACTTCCCTTAAAATTTTATCGCTCATGAGTGGCTTAACTTAATTAATTTTAATCGGCTCAGGTGGTGCACTTATTTTAAATTGGATAGTTAAAGGTTCACATTGGTTTAACTCTTGATCACTCTTCAAATAAGTGCTTTCTAGACCATATTTCCAAGTACCATTCATGACGTCAAATGCTGGATAATTGACAATAAAAGTTTTGGTTTCACCTGGCAGATATTCGTAAGTTTGAGTCTCTTTACACTCATTTTCTGGGTAAGAGCGCTTCATGTTTCCAAGTAAATAGAGTTCTAAAGGTACATAACAAGCAGGTTGTCGTTCTTGTATCTTTTCTAAACCTTTATTGGTTTGCGTAATCTGCAAAGCCAGAGTACCGTTTAGAGTTAACTGCTGTGCATATTTAAAAACAGTTTCTTTTTCTATGGGTTCACGCGTTACATTATTGAGAAACTGTAGTTTGCGATGTAAGCCATTACAGTCATCTTCAACGGGTGCAGGCAACCAAATTTCATTATCTTTTGAGTCGCCTTTCTCTCCATCGGCCGGTGTTTCAAAATCACCCGGTTTACCAGGTTTAGTCGGATATCCTGATCCCCCTAAACTTGCACCACCTGCGAATAAATCCTCTCCACAAGCGGTTAAAAGACCACTTGTCAAAATGAAGCTCATGGATATTATAAATTTTTTATAAGTTGTTTTCGTCATATTGATAAGCTCCGAAACGGAAAGTTTTAGTTGCACCCTCTTTTCCTTCATCTAGTGCACAACGTTCAATAGCTAATTTAAGTACTTGTAGTGATAAATCTTCCCATAAGCGTAAACTTGCTTCTTTAAGTAAAGTAATCGATTCATCTGTTAGTTCATCAGCAAAAATTGCTTGTTCTAAATAGGGTTCTTTTTCTGGCTGAAATAAATTATGAACTCCTGCAGCCAAATGTGCTTCTAAGTTATTTGTTAATAATTTTCGAACCTCGAATTGCTCAACATCAGGCATAAAACTACGCTGCTGTAACACCACAAGGCCATCTTCTTCTTTCACAATATTTAGGCGTTCGAGTTCATTCAAAATAGATCTTGGATGCTTTTCAGTTGAAACTTTCTTTACTAAATTTTCAAAACTAATCTGATCATTACTCACAAATGGAATTTTTTCTGCCAATCCCTCTGCAAGCCACAAACCAATCACCCGAGCAGGAACACTTACTGGCTCTGCTACTTTTGCCTCTGTTAAAGGCTGACCAGCCTGCATTGCCTTTTTAAATGCATTCACGTCTTTGCGATGTAAACCTGAAAGTAAACTGACTGCTGAATCAGTTGGCTTTTGCTCTATACGCTCTAGCTCACTCAAAGCCTGTTGATAGAAAACAGGTTTTAAAGCAGTTACAAAGTCGTTATATCCCACTCCTGAACGAATTAACCATTGCGTCAGGTATTCCATTAACATTAATACCTGCTTCTGATTAAGTTCTGCATTGTTCGTTTGGAGTGTGGTCATAGAGTAACAATTTTCCTTCATATTTGAAAAACAGTATGGGCCGAGCAATTGTCACACTGAACGGTTTAAGATGCAATTTTCATTCTTAGACCTCTTTGGGAAACCGATCAACATAATGATTTGGTGCATTAAAATGGGTAAAAGAAATACTGATTGAGACATCCAAACTTTCTACGCTATGCCACCAACCAATTGGGATGAATAAAGCTTCCCCAGCATTCAAAACACATTCAACAGGAGTAATTGATTTTGCTAAAGGATATTTTTCAAAATCAATTTTATTTGTATTACTCAACTCACTAAACACCCAATGATCGTTATACAGATGAGGAACTTGCAAGGCAGGAATTAAAGTTACTTTTTTTCTTCCATAAATTTGAACCAACATATTATTCGTTAAATCATGATGTAAGGGCGTAAAAGTTCCTTTAGGCCCAAACCATAAAAAACTACGGTCATCCTTTAAAGCCAAATTACAGTAGCCATCTGCAAAATCATCTATATCTTCAAATAATTCTTGAAGCATCTGATGACTATTTGATGCATTATTTGCAGTCATATAAAAATCATTGCTAGCATCAACTGACATAACTTTTGACACGAACTCTGACATCTTCATTTTTTGTTTTAGAGATGGAGAATGTCTTTCAAACTGATCATCTAAATTTCTATTCATTTGGACTTCAACCGAATGATGGCCAAATCTAGAAGCAAAATATTGCGGAGACCATTTATGTAAAGCCGGCCAATGTTCTATTCCTTTTTTTAAAATTACAGGGCGATGTTGACTATAGTAATCTTTCACAAAATCAGAGAACTGTGGAGCAGTAATTGAAGGAATTTTTTTACAATAGTCCGGGTTTAGCTGCGCCAATTGATCTACAGTTTCTATTAACCATTCACGTTTTTTAAGTTGATGATGCTTTTTCTTCAAAATTTTATATAACTGATTATTTTTTAAATTATTTAAATATTCACTTATGTTTAACTGCTCATACCCCTGCCCGACCAATATTTTTACTATTTCCGCAGATGTTTTCTCATTTAAAATTTGCTCAATTACCCATTCCTGATCGTGATCCAATAAAGTCTGAAGATTCAAATTATTTACTTTAAGTTTTGGACCAAATCCATTTGCTTTTAACACCTCAACCAATTGCTCAATTTCACATCCCTTTTCTAAGTTTTCTTCAAGCCAGTTTTTCCATTCAAATGGCAATTGGTCAAACCATTTTTGGCTTTGTTCGAATATTTCAATTTGATTATAAGCTGCCATGTTGAACCTTTTTTTAAATTTGATCTTTACAACTGCATTATAATTGATCTATTTTAAAAATGTTAAATTTTCACATTTTTAATAAAAAAAGGGTTCATGTGATGAATAACATAGTAAAAGGAAGCAGCATTGCTTTGATTTTTATAGCTTTAAGTGGGTGTGGGTCTGACGATAATGATTCGACACCAACACCAACACCAACACCAACACCAACACCAACACCAACACCAACACCAACACCAACACCAACACCAACACCAACACCAACACCAACACCAACACCAACACCAACACCAACACCAACACCAACAAGTGTAGCGGACCGCTTTGTGGGAAGTTGGTTAGCAGGTAAAGGAGCTTGTATTAATGGGTCTGCTTTAAAAATGAACGTCATTAAGGTTTCTGATAACAGCGTTCGATTTGCCAGTGAAACAGTACGTTATGAGAATGAATCGAACTGTACAGGTAATATTGTGGCAAGTTATAGACAAGCTGAAGATTTTAGTCTGGTTTCAAATATTGGAGCACCTCAGACAGTACAAACCTCAAGCTATAACAAAGTAGATTGGCAGCTTGTAGTAGCAGGAAAGCTAACTCAGAAACAGCCAGCTATTCTAGGCTTTAAAAATGCAAACCAATTCTGTCTAGTTCCCACAGATGAACCAAATGCAATACATAATTATTTGCAGCAAGCAAACTTTGATCTGACAAATACGTGTTTCACAAAAACAACTCCACCAGCAAGTATGCAAAAGCCAACTCAAGTATTGGCAACAGCAAGTTATAGACTAGGAGACAATAAAGAATCGTGGGCAGACGTATTAAGTCAACTTAATGATCAAGGACGCCAAGGCTACGCCCTTCTCACACCCTCAGTCAGTTTAGATAATCCAGATGGAAGCTTTACGCTGTATAAAAATTTATATGTTAAAAACAATAAATCCACTGATACATACACTTATAAAATAGTTGATGTTAAAACTAATTCAGTAGCAAACCGTTATTTACTATGGGTGAATGAGTTAAATAAACAAGGTAGCTTAGGCTATATATATAAGCTTTCATTTGGCGAGGTTACATCTGATACAGATAAATATTTATTTGTGAAAAATGATAAGAAACCAGCAACATATTCTTATTCTAATCGCTTCTTAACCAACACTTCTCGCACAAGTATTTTAAATGCCTTCAATGAACTAGGTGCACAAGGTTGTAAGCTAATTTACGCAAACTCAGAATTCACCAATAATGGCACAACAAATGGGACCTTCTATGTACCAACTTGTGTAAATAGTAGTACACATAATGGAACCTATGCGTATCGTTATTTTGAGGTTCCACAACATATTCCTTTCAACAAGGATGATGCAATTAAACTTGAAAAACTTCTTAAAGAACAAGCAGCTGAAGGTTATAGATTGGTAGATGCAAACAATAACCTAGGCTTCTTTAATATTGATGGTTATTTATTTGAGCGTGATAGTGAAAATACAGGACCTATTGAATATAAAGTATTTATTGAAGATGCTGCATCCGAAACAGATGAGCCTTATATCTTTGAAAATCGGATTCAAGACCAAGGTACATTAGGCTGGTTCTTTGCAGTTCGACTTGGCTCCGTCTATACCAACTCACCAACAAATTATGATTTAGCAAGTGGTGTTGTTTTCCCTAAATAAGACATCTAAAAACAAATAAGGCCACAACTGTGGCCTTATTCTTATTTAAAAACTACTAACTTATCCTAAGTTTTTAAAACCCTGCTGACGCCATGCTTCATAAACAATCACGGCTGTTGCATTAGATAAATTTAAACTTCTTGAGTTTTCAGCCATTGGCAAACGAATCCACTGTTCTTGTGGAAACATCAAGCGAACATGCTCAGGCAAGCCACGTGTTTCCGGCCCCATCAGTAAAGCTACAGGTCGATTCAAATCAACTGTATGTGGAGTTGCAGATCCTTTTGTGGTGAGTGGAAAAACATGCTCTACACCTTTAGCTTTCAAGTCAGCAAGGCAAAGTTCTATGTTGTCCCAAATTTGCATACGAGCCCATTCATGATAATCAAGGCCTGCACGCTTAAGCTTTTTATCATCTAATTCAAAACCTAGTGGTTTGACTAAATGTAGCTGTGCGCCCGTATTGGCACATAAACGAATGATATTGCCTGTATTGGCAGGAATTTCAGGCTCATATAGGACAACATGAATCACAAATTTTCTCGACTTTAATAACCAGCAATAAACTCAAATGAACTTATTGCCATTTTAACTGTTCACGTAAATTCACCACTTCACCAATAATGGTTAAAGTCGGTGCTACAATATGATGTTCAGACACTTTAGTTGCAATATCAGCTAATGTTCCAACAATAACTTTCTGTTCTGGTGTGGTTCCTTTAGATATTAAGGCTACAGGCATATCGGCACGTTGACCATGAGCAATAAGTTGCTCACAAATACGCTCCAAACCAACTAACCCCATATATAAAACTAAAGTTTGATTTTCATAAACCAGTTCATTCCAAGGGAGTTCAGGTGAACCTTCCTTTAAATGCCCAGTCAAGAAACGAACACTTTGTGCATAGTCACGATGTGTTAATGGAATGCCCGCATAAGCTGAACAGCCTGATGCTGCAGTTATACCCGGTACAACTTGAAAAGTGACATTCGCCTCAACTAGCTCTTGAATCTCTTCACCGCCACGCCCAAAGATAAATGGATCACCACCCTTTAAACGACAAACACGCTTTCCTTTTTGAGCATATTCAACCAATAAGGCATTGATGCTATCTTGGGGAACAGAGTGATTTGAACGGGCTTTACCAACATAAATTTTAGTCGCATCACGGCGACAAAGCTCTAAAATGGGTGCAGAAACAAGACGATCATAAATCACAACGTCGGCTTGTTGCATAAGACGTAATGCTTTTAGTGTCAGTAACTCTGGATCACCCGGTCCAGCGCCGACTAAATAAACTTCACCTTTAGGCGTAGTCCATTCTGTTAAGGCTTGCTGAATCAAACCATTAGCAACTTCTAAATTGTCATTAAAAACTTGTTCCTTCAATGGGCTAGCATAGAGGTTTTCCCAAAAAATCCGACGCTCATCTGGATTGGGAATTTTTTCTTTTACCTGCTTGCGCCATTGACCAGAAAACTCAGCCAGTTTCCCCATGCCATGTGGAACAATTGTTTCTATTTGAGTACGAAGTTGTCTCGATAAAACTGGTGATGCACCATTTGAAGCGACAGAAATAATTAACGGAGAACGATCAATAATAGCTGGAACCATAAAGCGGCAATGTGGAATATCATCAACACTGTTTACCAGTAAATTACGCACTTCACATTGTTCAAAAACAGCTTTATTCACTTGCGCATCATTAGTGGCAGCAATCACTAATCGATATGGTGTATTTAATATTTTTTCAGCAAAGGACTCAGCAAAATACTCTCCACCTGTGGTTTTGACTAACTGTAAAAGCTGCTCTTCAATTACAGGAGCAATAATATCAATTACTGCTCCTGCTTTGGCTAAAAGATTTGCTTTGCGCAGCGCAATATGCCCCCCACCGACAATCAGACAACGTTGCTGTTGCAACTTTAAAGAGATTGGAAAAATATCCACCTTAAACCTCTGCATTAATCATCTGATTTGGGTTAAGCAAAAACCATGCACAATTTAGATGCAAAGCTTAATCAATAAACGTTGCACCACCCATATATGGGCGTAATACTTCTGGAATCTCGATAGAACCGTCTTCACGTTGGTAATTTTCCATCACAGCCAGCAAAGTACGTCCAACTGCAAGACCCGAACCATTTAGAGTATGCACCAATTCAGTCTTCTTCTGATCTACTCTGTAGCGTGCTTTCATGCGGCGCGCCTGAAAATCACCCATATTTGAGCAGCTTGAAATTTCGCGATAAGTATTTTGGCTTGGAACCCAAACTTCTAAGTCATAAGTCTTAGTAGCACCGAAGCCCATATCCCCACCACAGAGCAAAATTTTGCGATATGGCAAACCAAGTGCCTGCAAAATGCCCTCAGCATGTGCCGTAAGTTCTTCAAGCGCCTGCATAGATGTTTCAGGTTTAACGATTTGCACCATCTCAACTTTATCAAATTGGTGCTGACGAATTAAACCGTGTGTATCTCGACCATAAGAACCTGCTTCACTACGGAAACATGGCGTATGCGCTGCATATTTTAATGGCAAGCGTTCAGTATCAATAATCTCATCACGAACGAAGTTAGTAACTGGAACTTCTGCTGTTGGGATGAGGTAATATTCTTTTTCACCTTGAAGTTTGAATAAATCTTCTTCAAATTTTGGTAACTGCCCAGTACCACGAAGTGAATCAGCATTGACCAAATAAGGCACATACGCTTCTGTATAGCCATTCTTTAAAGTATGGGTATCAAGCATGAACTGTGTTAATGCACGTTGTAGGCGTGCTAAAGGACCTTTCAATACGCTAAAACGTGAACCAGTCAATTTAGTAGCAGTTTCAAACTCTAAACCGCCCATCCACTCACCTAAATCAGTATGATCTTTGATTTCAAAATCAAACTGACGAGGCGTACCCCACTTTGAGATTTCAACGTTATCATCTTCATCTTTACCAGCAGGAACAGACTCATCTGGTAAGTTAGGAATACTCAACGCTTTTTGTTCAATCTCATTTTGGAGCTCTGATAAAGCAACTTCAGCAGCTTTGATTTCATCACCAATGGCTTGCATACGCGCCATGATTTCAGAAGCATCACCACCGGATTTTTTAATCTGACCCACTTGTTTTGCACCGGCATTACGTTCTGCCTGCAATTTTTCAGTTTTTGATTGCAAATCTTTACGACGAGTTTCTAAAGAAGCCCATTCTTGAACATCTAATTGAACACCGCGTTTTGCCAAAGCCGCATTAACGGCTTCAATATTATTTCTGAGTAACTTAGGGTCGATCATAATCAATCATAATATGGGTAAAAAACTGGCTATAGTGTAAGGCCTTAACACTAAAAAATATAGTGATCATCTTCATAACGAATAGCTTTCACACAATTGTTAGAATAGATCACCAGTTTTACAAGTTATAGTTTGGCACACTTGGTAAGTACTCAGGTTTAATGAACTTATTCGCCTCAAAATACGGCAGGGTTAATTCAGACATTCCCTCTGCATATGAAGCTAGCTCATAAATTGGATAGACAAATACAATGCCATTAGCACCATAGTAGAAATTATCGCTTAATTGCAGTTTTTCACGAGTAATATTGTGCTCTTGAAGCCAATTGGTATTTGCTTCAAAAAGTGCATCAACCAACTGTTTTTCAACATCTGGCTTAATAAGCTCTTCAACAATAATGTGCTTTTTATTTAGCAAATCAAAATTTACAAATTCTTGATGAGACATGCCATGTGCAGCACCTGCAGAATAGGAATAGGTCTGGAATGCAAAAGTTGCAAGATTATAATTTTGTCCTAAATAGCGAACATAAATTGCACTTTGGCTCGAACGAGACTCGCCTTCAGGTACTTCAACTGGTTGATCTGCCAGATTTGCAAAAGCGTTCGGATCTGCTTTCTTTATACGATTGGTGAAGTAATCATTAATCCACTTCTGATTGGTTTGTACCGTTTGAAAGTCATACTCAGTACAACCATCTTCTAAGCAAACTTTTGATTTTGGCAATTTTACTGGGATTACTTTTGCTTGAATTACAGGAGCACCAGCTTCTTTCGTTTCTTTAACTTTTGCAGTCGAAGCAGCCTGCTCTTCTTTGGCTGCCGATTTTGGTTGACAACCAGTCACAATTGCCATTGCAGCCATTAATGGAAGAATACAAATAATTTTCTTATCGTAAAGTCGCATAATAATCCCCATGAATTTACCTATAACACTATACAAAGCGCAAGAATAAGACGGGGTTAAAAAATGTATCTGTCTCTCTTATATAAAAAAGCTACCGTGAAGGTAGCTTTTTTGAAGAGGCTTTAATTATTGGTCAATAACATCTGTACCTTTTGGCGGCGTAAAGTTAAAGACTGATGCCGGAATTGAAGCATTTACTTTAACGTTCTTAAAGCGTACATAGGTGGTTTGACCTAATGAGTCTTGTAATACCATAAGTGTAGGCGCTTTATTTGCTCCGAAGCTAATCGTTAAGCTTTGGAATGCCCCATCTTCTTTTTTAGGGAATAATGTGAAATAAAGTTTAGATTTATCGGGTTGTGTCACACGATAAGACTTCATGATTTGGTTGGTATTACCAGAGAGTAATAATGCTGGTGTATCGGCAACCTGATCATCTAAGCTTTGGCGGACCGCTTGTTGTAAATCTGGATCATAGATCCAAACTGTTTTTCCGCTCGTTACAATTGTTTGTTTAGCAGGACTTACTGTTTCCCAATAAAATTTCCCCGGACGTTCAACTTTCATTGAACCTTTAAATGTCTGGTTCATATGCTGTGCACTTAAACTCTTTTTCTGTGCCACAGTTTTTGTATTGGCTTTAGTTGTTTGTTCAAAGTCGGCAGTCAAACGCTGTAAACCTGATAACTGATTAACCAGGTTCCCAATTGCCTGTTGCTCCGGTGCTGCTACAGGCGCAGCAAACACTGTAGTACTCATTACAGGAGCAAGCACTGACGCGCTAAGTGTAATAGCACACATAGTTTTACGAAGCATATTCATGTCATCACCTTTTTAGTTGCTGTAAGACAACTTACTCTCTTTCAAAGTTATAAAGTTATGAAACTGAGTAAGCTCTTAATTCAAGACTCATATTAACCGACAAACTCTGTGCTAATCATTGAGAAAATAAGATATTTTGTTATGTTATTCATGTTGTTTGTAGAATTTCATTCATCATGATGAAGATGAATAAAAATAAATGCCATAAAAAAAGCCCACAAAATGTGGGCTTTTTTCGAGCTAAAACTTATACAGTTTCAACTTTTACGTAGCGACGGCCAAATTGACCTTTCACTTCGAATTTTACTACGCCGTCAGCAGTAGCAAATAAAGTATGGTCACGGCCCATACCAACATTTGCACCAGCGTGGAACTCTGTACCACGTTGACGAACGATGATGTTACCAGCAGTTACAGCTTGACCGCCGTAAACTTTAACACCTAACATTTTTGGGTTTGAATCACGACCGTTCTTCGTCGATCCACCGGCTTTTTTAGTTGCCATGTCTCTTACTCCTCGTGATTAGCCTGAAATACCAGTAATTTTCAACTCAGTGAACCATTGACGGTGACCTTGTTGTTTACGGTAGTGTTTACGACGACGCATTTTGATAATGCGGATTTTGTCGTGACGACCATGACCAATCACTTCTGCAGTTACTTTAGCGCCAGCTACAACTGGAGCACCGATTTGAATGTTGTCACCGTTTACAACCATTAATACATCATCAAATGTAATAGTCGCACCAGATTCAGCTTTCAATAATTCAACTTTAAGGGTTTCACCCTCAACTACACGGTGCTGTTTACCACCGCTTTGGATTACTGCGTACATAATGTACTCCAATCAGCCCGTGTCGTCGTGTCGATAAAGGGATATATCGATCTTAAAACGAACGCCACTGGGGTTATACAAGGCGACAGATTTTAAGTGAAATTTGATCAAACGACAAGTATTTTCTATATATCAGTAAAGCATGCTCCCCTATTCTTACAAAATCAAACAGCTTGGACTCGAATTTAGCAGTTTTCATTGATTCTGAATGAAAATTAAAATACAGTTCCAGACACAAATTGCGTCAAGAACAAGTTGTATTAATGCTGATGTCATTAAATTTATTGTTTTGCCGGAAATATCGTGTTTTGCTTAAATAAAGAACAAAGAACGCTAAAAGACAATAGAAATGATTAATATCAGCCACTTGTTAACCTATGCAACACATCTTTAATTGATACACTAACGCCACTTATCTACCAATACGGGGTTTTTCTTCATATGGTCATCGATTTCAAGCAAGACATTCTTGCGCCTGTTGCCTCAGACTTTGCTGCGATGGATCACTTGATTAATGAAGGAATTAGCTCAAAAGTCGGTTTAGTCATGTCTGTCAGCAAACATGTAGTTGAAGCTGGCGGAAAACGTATGCGCCCAATCATGTGTTTACTTGCAGCACGTGCTTGTGGTTTAGATAACATGGCAAATGCACAACGTTTAGCTGCAATCATTGAAATGCTGCATACTGCGACACTAGTCCATGATGATGTGGTAGATGAATCTGGGCTTCGTCGTGGTCGTCCTACAGCAAATGCAACATGGAACAATCAGACAGCCGTTTTAGTCGGTGATTTCCTGATTGCTCGTGCTTTCGATTTACTGGTCGATTTAAACAACATGACTTTATTGAAAGACTTTTCAACAGGTACATGTGAAATTGCTGAAGGTGAAGTATTACAACTTCAATCGCAGCATCAACCAGATACAACTGAAGAAACTTATTTAAAAATTATTCATGGTAAAACGTCTCGTCTGTTTGAACTGGCTACAGAAGGTGCTGCTATTTTGGCGGGCCAAGAAGCGTACCGTGAACCATTAAGATTGTTTGCCGGTCATTTTGGTAATGCATTCCAAATTATTGATGATATTTTAGACTACACCTCTGATGCTGAAACATTAGGTAAAAATATTGGTGATGATTTAATGGAAGGTAAGCCAACTTTACCGTTAATTTCTGCATTAGCATGCTCAACAGGTGAAGAGCATGCGATTATTCGTCGCAGTATCGCAACTGGTGGAGTAGACCAACTATCTCAGGTCATCGAAATTGTACAGAAGTCTGGTGCTTTAGATTATTGCAACCAACGTGCCCAAGAAGAAACAGAAGCAGCACTGCAAGCTTTATCAAACCTACCTGATACACCGTATCGTCAGGCTTTGATTAACTTAACTCAGCTTGCGTTACATCGAATACAATAGATATTATTTTGCCTATGCATATAAATTTTTCAGATCATTTTTTAAAAATAGAGAAGCAGCTTGAGGATCCTCAAGCTGTCATTGATGAAAATCTACTTATTGAACTCGTCAATGCCGTCCGACCATCCAACCCACAAGATACGGATGAAATTAAGAAAAAAATACAGGCTTTTATTGAAAGCCTTTTGCGCACACCTACAGCGCCCTTCTTACTACAAACTTTTTTATTACGTTTAATTAATCGCTATAAACAAGTTAGTTTATATGCCGATAGCGGAATCTTGTCTTTAGATGGTTTCTGGAACCAGCTTGGGCAAAGACTCGGAGCACATTTTTTACCGTTAATCGAAGACTCTAGCCAACTCAAAATATTAATTGGAAAAATTTTCTATCTAGAAAGTGACAAAATCTGGCTCAATAATATTGATGATGAAGATTGGGCAAATTTATTTAGCCTTATTGGGCAAAGCCAAAGTAATGTCGAAGAGAAGTTAGTCATTCAAAGTGAAATGATTAAAGCTATTACAGTCCTATCCTATCGAATTAGTGGAATTGGTCTTTATCCTGAATTTATTAACGCTCAGCCAGAATTAACAGAATATGAGTCGCCATTTTTAGTTCAGAACCGTGAAATTATTGAGTTTATTGAAAAGTATAAAAAACAAGAAATTTCTGAACATGAAATTGCAGTTATTTCCCCGCCCGATGCATCACAAGCATTTGTTATGTTGGAACAATGCCGAGATGTCGTTTTAAAAATTCGCCGTGCGACCAAAAGAATTGGTGTCAGCTTAAGTTTGACTTACTTACTATCATTACTTGAGCAATGTCTTGATCGAATTGAGTTATTACTTTATCTAGTCGTAGATAACACTAAAGGAAAATATGTTTCTTTAGGACATCTTATTTCTGATTTAACCAAGGCACATTACAGCGAAAAAAGTGTTCGCTCATTACTCAGTACGACTAGTGAACTCATTGCCTTTCAGGTAACAGAAAATGCTAGCCGAACAGGTGAGCATTACGTAAGTACAGATACTAAAGGCTTCTGGGGAATGTATAAAGCTGCCGCTGGTGCAGGTGTCATTATTGCCTTTATGGCATCTTTAAAAATTCTTGCTGCAAGAATGACAATGGCCCCGCTCATGCAAGCCTTTACGTTCAGTATGAACTATTCGCTAGGTTTCATTCTGATTCATGTTTTGCATTTTACAGTTGCGACCAAGCAACCCGCTATGACGGCGGCGGCTCTTGCTGCAACAGTACAACAACGTAAAGGCTCTAAAACGGCTCAAATTGCGGAGTTAGCGGCGCTTATTATTAATATCATCCGAACGCAATTTATTGCTATTTTGGGTAATATTTCAATTGCGATTCCTACTGCTGCACTCATTACTTTTGCTTGGCAGTTTTACCTTGATGAACCATTATTAACCCATACTAAAGCAACTTACCTCCTACACAGCCTAAATCCCTTTACTTCACTAGCAGTTCCACATGCGGCAATTGCTGGAGTATGTCTGTTTTTGTCAGGTCTCATTGCAGGATACTTTGACAACATGGCTGTTTACCGAAAAGTCGGCCCGCGTCTAAGAGCACATCGCCGGTTAGCTAGCTGGTTTGGACAAGATCGTCTTAACCGTTTTGCTGAATATATTGAACGTAATTTAGGTGCGTTAGCCGGTAACTTCTTATTCGGTATTATGTTAGGAAGCATGGGAACCATAGGCTTCATCCTAGGTCTACCTTTAGATATTCGTCATATTGCCTTTGCATCAGCTAACTTTATTCAAGGTTTAATGACTATTAACGGCAGCCCAGATATCGGTCTAATTATCGTGTCGTTTCTCGGTGTGCTATGTATTGGTCTCACCAACTTATTTGTGAGTTTTACCTTAACGATTATTGTAGCACTACGGGCCCGTCGAGTTCGCTTTGAACAATGGAAACCTTTAGCCAAATTGGTCATGACTCATTTTCTAACTCGCCCAAGCGATTTTTTCTGGCCACCTAAACAACCATTAGAACTTGAAGAAAATACACCGACAAATCACGGAAAAAAATCGGATCACTAATAATTTGCTTTGTACACAGAATGTGAGTTTCGTCAATTTTGTTGTGATTGTTTTTCCAAATGTTAAAAAATTTTCAAAATGAATTTACGATGATCTATCAGGCTTGAAAAAAAGTGTACTGGCAAGTACACTTTTAACGGCTTTCAGTAGTGGACACTGCTTGAATAAGCAAAGGTATATACATGCCCTATATATTGCTTTTTATTGGTTGTATTTTTTTAGGATTAGGTATTCTTGGTCTTTTTGTGCCAAGACTTCAATCTTTGGATCTTCTCACCGTTCAAATATTGAGTGAAAATCGTTCAGATTATCTTAACTCTATTGCAATCTTTTTAGCACGTATAGGCGGTATGCCTTTTGTATGTTTTTTATCCTTTCTGGTATGTCTATATCAAGCATGGTATAAAAAATATATTACTGTTATTTTCATTAGCGTGGGTGTTCTTGGCAGTATCATCACGGGTTGGCTGCTCAAGTGGTGTGTTGACCGTCCAAGACCTCCACTGGCGTATCATATTGTCGAAAGTTATGGTGCATCGTTCCCAAGTGCACATAGTGTTTATGCATCAACACTGGCTTGTATGGCAATGATAATGTTATGCCATAAGCCCAACACTAACTCTCCTTATATCATTTTGATTTCCTGTCTTTGGTTTATCTGTATGGGGCTTTCAAGAATATATGCTGGAGTTCATTTTCCAACAGATGTACTCGCCGGTTGGGGCATAGGTTTTATTTGGATTGCACTGCTTTGGCTCTGGTTATTACAAACACAAAGTAGGTTAAGTAGAAAACAAATATATTTTTAGATTTTATCTAAACGAGGTGGAACAATGATGTCGGCTAAGCTTTGGGCTCCTGCCCTTACTGCTTGCGCATTAGCAACAAGTATCGCACTTGTTGGTTGTAGCAAAGGCTCCGATGAGAAACAGCAAGCTGCTGCTGCTCAGAAAATGCCGCCTGCAGAAGTAGGTGTTATTGTTGCTCAACCACAAAGTGTTGAACAAAGCGTTGAACTTTCCGGCCGTACTTCAGCATATCAAATTTCTGAAGTTCGTCCTCAAACAAGTGGTGTGATTTTAAAGCGCTTGTTTGCTGAAGGAAGTTATGTTCGTGAAGGACAAGCTCTTTATGAGCTCGATTCTCGAACTAACCGTGCAACGCTTGAAAATGCAAAGGCTACCCTTTTACAACAACAGGCAAATCTAGCTTCACTACGTACTAAGTTAAACCGTTATAAACAGCTTGTTTCGAGTAATGCTGTGTCTAAACAAGAATATGACGACTTACTTGGTCAGGTTAATGTTGCCGAAGCACAAGTTTCTGCAGCAAAAGCTCAAGTAACGAATGCAAATGTTGATCTTGGCTACTCTACAATTCGCTCACCAATTTCTGGTCAGTCTGGACGTTCTTCTGTAACAGCAGGTGCTTTAGTCACTGCAAACCAAACTGATCCTTTAGTGACGATTCAACAGTTAGATCCAATCTATGTTGACATTAACCAGTCTAGTGCCGAGTTATTACGTTTACGTCAACAACTTAGCAAAGGTAGTTTAAACAATAGTAACAACACGAAAGTAAAATTGAAGCTCGAAGACGGTTCAACTTACCCAATCGAAGGACAACTTGCTTTCTCTGATGCTTCTGTGAATCAGGATACAGGAACGATTACTCTACGTGCCGTATTCTCGAATCCGAATCATCTGTTACTTCCAGGCATGTATACCACTGCACAGATTGTTCAAGGTGTAGTTCCTAATGCTTACCTGATTCCTCAAGCTGCAATTACACGTTTACCTACAGGTCAAGCTGTAGCAATGCTTGTTAATGCCAAAGGTGCTGTTGAGAGTCGTCCTGTTGAAACCTCTGGTGTTCAAGGACAAAACTGGATTGTGACTAACGGTCTTAAAGCTGGTGATAAAGTGATTGTTGATGGTGTTGCCAAAGTGAAAGAAGGGCAAGAAGTTTCAGCAAAACCTTACCAAGCTCAACCAGCGAATCCACAAGGTGCAGCTCCAAATGCGACAAAACCGGCTCAATCAGGTAAACCTCAAGCAGAACAGAAAGCATCCAATGCATAAGGGGTAGATTGAATGGCACAATTTTTTATTCATCGCCCCATTTTTGCGTGGGTGATTGCATTAGTCATTATGTTGGCGGGTATTCTCACGCTAACAAAAATGCCTATTGCACAGTATCCGACGATTGCACCACCGACAGTTACAATTGCTGCAACTTACCCTGGTGCATCGGCTGAGACTGTTGAAAACACTGTAACCCAGATCATTGAACAACAAATGAATGGTCTAGATGGTTTACGTTATATCTCTTCTAACAGTGCTGGTAACGGTCAGGCCTCTATTGAATTAAACTTTCAACAAGGTATTGATCCGGATATTGCACAGGTTCAGGTTCAAAACAAACTGCAATCTGCAACTGCACTTTTACCTGAAGATGTACAACGTCAAGGTGTAACAGTAACTAAATCTGGTGCAAGCTTCTTGCAAGTTATTGCATTTTACTCGCCAGATAACAGCCTTTCTGACTCAGACATTAAAGACTATGTAAACTCATCAATTAAAGAACCACTGAGCCGTGTTGCTGGTGTGGGTGAGGTAACAGTCTTTGGTGGTTCATACGCGATGCGTATTTGGCTTGATCCAGCTAAATTAACCAGTTATCAGCTTACTCCTAGTGATATTGCGACAGCTTTACAAGCGCAAAACTCACAAGTTGCTGTAGGTCAGTTAGGTGGTGCACCAGCAGTACAAGGTCAAGTGCTTAACGCAACAGTGAATGCTCAAAGTTTGTTGCAAACACCTGAACAGTTTAAAAATATCTTCTTAAAGAACACAGCATCTGGTGCTGAAGTTCGTTTAAAAGATGTTGCACGTGTAGAGTTAGGTTCTGATAACTACCAGTTCGATTCGAAGTTTAATGGTAAACCTGCTGGTGGTCTTGCAATTAAAATTGCAACTGGTGCCAACGCACTTGACACAGCAGAAGCTGTTGAGCAACGTTTATCTGAACTACGTAAGAACTATCCAGCGGGTCTTGAAGACAAACTGGCTTATGACACGACCCCATTTATTCGTCTTTCAATTGAAAGTGTCGTACACACATTAATTGAAGCAGTAATTTTGGTATTCATTGTCATGTTCTTGTTCTTGCAGAACTGGCGTGCAACGATTATTCCAACACTTGCTGTACCTGTTGTTGTATTGGGTACATTCGCTGTTATTAATATCTTTGGCTTTTCAATTAACACCTTAACCATGTTCGCCATGGTATTGGCAATTGGTCTTTTGGTCGATGACGCCATCGTTGTAGTCGAAAACGTCGAACGTGTTATGAGTGAGGAGCATACCGATCCGGTCACGGCGACGTCACGATCAATGCAACAGATTTCTGGCGCGTTAATTGGTATCACGAGCGTATTAACAGCTGTATTCGTACCAATGGCATTCTTTGGTGGTACCACTGGTGTAATTTACCGTCAATTCTCGATTACCCTTGTAACAGCAATGGTTCTATCGTTAATTGTTGCATTAACATTTACACCAGCACTTTGTGCGACCATTTTAAAACAGCATGATCCTAACAAAGCACCAAGCAATAATATTTTTGCTCGTTTCTTTAGAGGCTTTAACAATGGTTTTGACCGTATGTCGCATAGCTACCAAAATGGTGTTAGCCGCATGCTTAAGGGCAAAATCTTCTCTGGCGTACTTTACGCTGTAGTTATTGCTTTATTAGTGTTCTTGTTCCAGAAACTCCCATCGTCATTCTTACCAGAAGAAGATCAGGGTGTGGTAATGACCCTTGTTCAATTACCGCCAAATGCAACGCTTGACCGAACAGGTAAAGTGATTGACACCATGACAAACTTCTTCATGAATGAAAAAGATACTGTGCAATCTATTTTCACGGTTTCAGGTTTCTCATTCACAGGTGTTGGTCAAAATGCTGGTATTGGCTTCGTTAAATTGAAAGACTGGAGTGAACGTACTTCACCAGAATCTCAAATTGGCGCCTTGATTCAGCGTGGTATGGCATTGAATATGATCGTTAAAGATGCATCTTACATCATGCCATTACAGCTTCCTGCAATGCCTGAACTTGGTGTAACAGCCGGTTTTAACTTGCAGCTTAAAGATTCAAGTGGTCAAGGTCATGAGAAACTTATTGCCGCACGTAATGCAATTTTAGGTTTGGCTTCACAAGATAAACGTCTTGTAGGGGTACGTCCTAATGGACAAGAAGATACACCTCAGTATCAAATTAATGTAGATCAGGCTCAAGCTGGTGCCATGGGCGTTAGCATTGCCGACATTAACAATACGATGCGTATTGCATGGGGTGGCTCATACATTAACGATTTCGTTGACCGTGGTCGTGTGAAAAAAGTTTATGTTCAAGGTGATTCGAATAGCCGTATGATGCCTGAAGATTTAAACAAGTGGTATGTACGTAATAACAAAGGCGAAATGGTACCGTTCTCTGCATTTGCTACTGGCGAATGGACATATGGTTCTCCACGTCTTGAACGTTATAACGGCGTGTCATCGGTTAACATTCAAGGTACACCTGCACCTGGCGTGAGCTCTGGTGACTCGATGAAAGCAATGGAAGAAATTATTGCTAAGTTACCATCTATGGGCTTACAAGGTTTCGACTATGAATGGACAGGTTTATCACTTGAAGAACGTGAGTCTGGTGCTCAAGCTCCATTCTTATATGCGCTTTCATTGTTAATCGTTTTCCTTTGCTTGGCTGCATTGTACGAAAGCTGGTCTATCCCGTTCTCGGTTTTACTTGTGGTACCACTCGGTATTATTGGTGCAATCGTATTAACTTACTTGGGTATGATTATTAAAGGAGATCCAAATCTCTCAAATAACATTTACTTCCAAGTAGCGATGATCGCGGTAATCGGTCTTTCTGCAAAAAATGCGATCTTGATTGTTGAGTTCGCAAAAGAGCTGCAGGAAAAAGGTGAAGACCTCATTGATGCAACTTTACATGCTGCAAAAATGCGTTTACGCCCAATTATCATGACTACCCTTGCCTTCGGTTTCGGTGTACTTCCGCTTGCCCTTTCAACAGGTGCAGGTGCTGGAAGTCAGCACTCTGTTGGTTACGGTGTACTCGGTGGCGTACTCAGTGCAACGTTCTTAGGTATCTTCTTTATCCCTGTATTCTATGTGTGGATTCGTAGTATCTTTAAGTACAAACCAAAAACCATAAACACTCAGGAGCATAAATCGTGATGCAAAACGTATGGTCTATTTCAGGTCGTAGCATTGCGGTATCTGCACTTGCGCTTGCTTTGGCAGCTTGTCAAAGCATGCGCGGCCCAGAACCAGTCGTGAAAACCGATATTCCACAAAGCTATGCATATAGCGCTTCTGGTACGTCTATTGCTGAACAGGGTTACAAACAGTTCTTTGCTGACCCTCGTTTGCTCGGAGTGATTGATTTGGCACTTGCCAACAACCGCGACTTACGTACAGCAACGCTCAATATCGAACGTGCTCAACAGCAATATCGAATTACACAGAACAACCAGCTTCCAACAATCGGAGCAAGTGGTAGTGCAATTCGTCAGGTTTCTCAAAGCCGTGATCCGAATAACCCCTACTCTACTTATCAAGTAGGTCTGGGTGTAACTGCCTATGAGCTTGATTTTTGGGGCCGCGTACGTAGCTTAAAAGATGCTGCGTTAGATAGTTATCTTTCAACGCAAAGCGCACGTGATTCGACTCAAATCAGTCTAATCAGTCAAGTGGCTCAAGCATGGTTGAACTATTCTTTCGCAACTGCCAACTTAAGACTTGCAGAGCAAACACTTAAAGCACAGCAAGATTCTTACAATCTCAACAAAAAACGTTTTGATGTGGGCATCGACAGTGAAGTTCCACTACGTCAGGCACAGATTTCTGTAGAAACTGCGCGTAATGATGTAGCAAACTACAAAACACAGATTGCTCAAGCACAAAACTTGTTGAACTTGTTAGTTGGTCAATCAGTTCCACAAAACTTGTTGCCAACCCAACCTGTAAAACGCATTACGCAACAAAATGTATTTACAGCGGGTTTACCAAGCGACTTACTTAACAACCGTCCAGATGTAAAAGCTGCTGAATATAACTTAAGCGCTGCCGGTGCGAATATCGGTGCTGCAAAAGCACGTTTATTCCCAACCATTAGCTTAACGGGTTCTGCAGGTTATGCATCAACTGACTTAAGTGATCTATTTAAGTCAGGTGGTTTTGTATGGTCAATTGGACCAAGCTTAGACTTACCAATCTTTGACTGGGGCACTCGTCGTGCCAATGTAAAAATTTCTGAAACTGATCAGAAAATTGCATTGTCTGATTATGAAAAATCAGTTCAGTCTGCGTTCCGCGAAGTTAATGACGCGCTTGCAACTCGTGCCAACATTGGTGAACGTTTAACAGCTCAACAACGTCTAGTAGAAGCAACTAACCGCAACTACACACTTTCAAATGCCCGCTTCCGTGCTGGTATTGATAGTTACTTGACAGTTCTTGATGCACAGCGTTCATCTTATTCAGCAGAACAAGGTTTGTTATTGCTTCAACAAGCAAACTTAAACAACCAAATCGAGTTATACAAAACTCTAGGTGGTGGTTTAAAAGCAAATACTTCAGATACAGTGGTTAATCAACCATCTAGCGCTGAACTTAAAAAGCAATAAGTTTTAAATAACTTATTCATAAAAGCTCACTTCGGTGGGCTTTTTTATTGCAACTCATCTGAATATTTTTTATCTTGAAACCTTAAGAATTTAGATTGATAAAAAACAATGTTATTGAGTAATTTAGAAAGTGTTCCAGGCCACCAAATTTTAAAGCAGCTGGATGTTGTTTACGGAAGTACCGTTCGTAGTAAACATGTTGGCCGTGACTTGATGGCAAGTTTAAAAAATATCGTGGGTGGTGAACTTACGGGTTATACCGAATTATTAGAAGAATCTCGCCAAGAAGCCATGCAGCGTATGATTGCCAAAGCTCAGCAACTTGGTGCGAATGCAATTGTGGGTATTCGTTTTTCAACTTCAAATATTGCCCAAGGTGCTTCTGAGTTATTTGTATATGGCACAGCTGTGGTTGTGCAGCCTCAAGCACCTCATCTACCCGATCCATTTAATGCATAGGTAGAAAATGGACAATCTTATTTTTCAACTTGTTATTTTTCTCATTCTTTTCAGTATTGGTTGGGCTTTTGGCCGCCATATTGAACGAAAACATTTGAATGAACTTCTAGAAAAAGAGCAAAAATTTGCCCATATCAGAATTGATACCAATCGTTTTGCAACGAGTGATCAGCTAGGCCACTTTATTAGCAGTAATGTTGTGATTTCTCATGATTACTTTAAATATGTATTGGCATCTATAAAAAACGTTTTGGGCGGAAGACTGACCAGTTATGAAAGTATTGTTGAACGAGCTCGCCGAGAGGCGATTGTACGTTTAAAACAACAAGCTCAAAGTGTCGGTGCTACTCATATTATGGGAGTTCGGCTGAGTACAACCGAACTCGGAATGCAAGGTGGAATGGTCGAAGTTTTTGCTTATGGAACAGCAGTTAAAGATTAATACTGCCCAACCTCAGAAAAATGAATACGTGGATTGCCAATATTTTTAGTTAAATGTTGGCAAATTCGGGTAATTTTCCAACGGTCTTGTTGTTTCGCCAAAGTAAAATAATAACGACCAAAAGAATGAAAATAATCATTTTCTGAAAAACGATAAATTTGATAATTACATTCTAGCCATGCTTGACCTTGTTCAATCCGAATAAGAGGATTACTCAAATTGTGCTGTAGTCGCAAATGGGACAAGGCTTGCTGCCGAGAACCTTTATATTCATGACAAGACACGACACATAAAGGTTCTCCTCTAAATTGGAAATAGTCCACCTCAAGTTGATCTGCCAACAACTCATCAAAAGCGTCCCAATTTTTCTGGTCAAAGACCAATTGAAAACGCGTGATGACTTCTAAAATACGGTGATAATCCTGATCCATGGTGAACCTTCTATGCGGGTTTTTCCATCAATTTAGCACGGCAAAATCACTTTTTTATTTTACTTTTGTTTTCCGAATCATTTTATAAAGAAGTTTTGGTGACATCCGAGAAACCATTACACCTAGTTTTTCTTTAGCCCCACCCACAACAATATATTCTTGACCCTGTACTAACGCTTTGACAGCCTGCTCTGCAAAAACATCTGCCTCTAAACCATTTTCAATTGCTTCGTCTTGATGGCCTTGGGGTTCCCCTGCACCATTGAGTGCATTAAAAGAAACATTAGTTTTTACAAAACCAGGGAAAATAACTGAAACTTCGACACCTTGATCTGAGACCTCAGCACGTAAACTATTTGCCCACATGTGAATTGCCGCTTTAGCAGCCGAGTAGCTTGCACGGTACTGTGTGCCTAATAAACCCGCTACACTCGACACAAATACAACTCGGCCAGACTTTTGTTTTAGCATGGTCGGTAGGACGGTTTTAGTTAACGCAACTTGTGAGAAATAATCGACTTCCATGATGGCGCGTTCGGTTGCCATTGTCGTGTCTTTAATTAAAGCACGTTGACTCAAACCTGCATTATTGATGAGCCAGTCAATACGGCCTTTCGCCTTTAAAATCTGCTTGTAAGCCTCTTGAACCTGCTTTTCATCAGTAATATCTGCAACGACAGACAAATGATGATCGGGATTTAATAAACCAACCCGAACCTCTTCTAATTCTTCAAAACGACGTGAGGTTAAAATCAACTTTGCGCCTTGTAAAGCCAACTCTCCTGCTAAAGCCTTACCTAAACCAGAAGATGCGCCCGTAATCCATACCACTTTATTTTGCAAAGTATCAAGTTTGGCCATGTGATGTTCCTATTATCTTTTTAAATTATGCTGCTTGATGCATGAAGGCCAAAAAGTGATTGATATAATGAGTTGCTGTCGTCTGATCGACCTGTGTCCCTAACTTTTCCAAACGTTTATAGCCCAAATGCGTCGTCATGTTGATGACTCCGTTAAGAGTTTTATCGACAACCAAATTAAATTTTAAACGCTTTTTAGGCTCACGTACTAGGCTTGTTACGCCTAAATCCACAATTTGTATGAGCGTTTCAAATGCAGCCGTAATACTTTGCATATTACCGTCACGAATTTGCTGCGTAAGGGTTTCAGCTTGTTGCACCAGTTGAAGTGTAACTGGATAGGTAATATAAACTTGCTGCCCTTGCTCTTTCATGAGTGATGTCATGTAGTCAACCAAGGGTAAAAGACGTTCATTTCCAAAGAATGAAACTGACCAAGGCATGTATTTTCGAAAAGTCTCTAAAACTTGCTGAATGACTTTTTCAGACTCAGCTTGTTGTTTTGGAGACATGCTTGCATTTCCTGACTGTAAAAGCACAGAAAAAACCTGCTCAATAATTTCACAGGAAAGGTCAGACAAAACACCCCCCCAAAACTTTTGCCTGACTTTGACTTACTCCATCATGTAGTTTTTGCCGAATAGCCTCGAATTGGGTATAAGTCGAATCGGAAATTTTCAAAAAAACTTCATAACTCATCAGCAGCATCCTTTTTCAATTCTTTTGTAATTTTTGTGCCGTGTCGCCACACGATTAAATTGTGATCCATCTTTCATAAATCTACCGTTTTTTGAAAAAAATACAAAACCGTTTATCTGTTTTCAGCACATTAATTTCGAGGCATTTTTTTGCTACAATAGATGCAATTTTTTATGCATATTCGATCTAAGCTACTATGACTGACGCTCAAACCGCTCAAAATATTGCAACCACATACGATCCAACCGAGATCGAAAAGAAGTGGTACAAAACGTGGGAAGAACAAGGTTACTTTAAACCTTCTGGTCACGGTGAATCATTCTGTATCATGATTCCGCCACCAAACGTCACTGGTAGTTTGCACATGGGCCATGGTTTTAACAATGCCATTATGGATGCCCTCACCCGTTATAACCGTATGATGGGTAAAAACACTTTATGGCAACCGGGTACAGACCATGCTGGTATTGCAACTCAAATGGTTGTTGAGCGTCAACTTGGCTTACAAGGCGTAACTCGTCATGACTTAGGCCGTGATAAGTTCATCGAAAAAGTTTGGGAATGGAAAGAACAATCTGGCGGCACGATCACTAAACAAATTCGTCGTTTAGGTTCTTCGGTAGACTGGTCGCGTGAACGCTTCACGATGGACGAAGGTTTATCGAACGCAGTTAAAGAAGTATTCGTTCGTTTGCACGAAGACGGTTTAATTTACCGTGGTAAACGCCTTGTAAACTGGGACCCTAAACTTCAAACAGCACTTTCTGACCTTGAAGTAGAAAGCAAAGAAGAAAAAGGCTCGCTTTGGCACTTTAAATATTTCTTTGAAGACAAATCAGTTAAAACTCAAGATGGCAAAGACTATTTAGTCGTTGCAACGACTCGTCCTGAAACTTTACTGGGCGATACTGCTGTTGCCGTTCACCCAGAAGATGAGCGTTATGCACACCTTGTTGGTAAAAACATTGTATTGCCAATTACTGGTCGTTTAATTCCGATTGTTGCTGACGACTACGTTGAAAAAGACTTCGGTACGGGCTGTGTAAAAATTACCCCTGCTCACGACTTCAATGACTATGACCTAGGTAAACGCAATAGCTTGCCAATCATTAATATCTTCAACAAAAACGCCGAAGTTTTAGGTGAGTTTGAATATATTGCAAAAGCTGGCGAACAGATTTCTAAAACCATTACTGCACCTGCGGAATATGCTGGTTTAGAGCGTTTTGAAGCACGTAAAAAATTAGTTGCTCAAGCTGAAGCTGAAGGCTGGTTAGATCAAATCCAACCGTATGACTTAAAAGCTCCACGCGGTGACCGTTCAGGCGTGATCATTGAGCCGTTACTGACTGACCAATGGTACGTAAAAATTGCGCCGCTTGCTGAACCTGCAATTGAAGCAGTTCAAGATGGCCGTATTAAGTTTGTTCCAGAGCAGTACAGCAACATGTACATGGCGTGGATGCGTGACATTCAAGACTGGTGTATTTCACGTCAGCTTTGGTGGGGCCACCGTATTCCAGCTTGGTACGATGCAAATGGCAATATCTATGTAGGTCGTAACGAAGAAGAAGTACGTGCGAAAAACAACATCGCTGCTGACGTTGAACTTAAACAAGACGAAGACGTTCTTGATACATGGTTCTCATCTGCACTTTGGACATTCTCAACTTTAGGTTGGACTGGCGACGCACAAAAAGACGCAGCAAATGATTTCTTAAAAACTTTCCACCCAACAGATGTGTTGGTGACTGGTTTTGACATCATTTTCTTCTGGGTTGCCCGCATGATCATGATGACCCTACACTTCATGAAAAATGAAGATGGTTCATCTCAAGTTCCATTTAAGACTGTTTACGTTCACGGCTTGGTACGTGATGGTGAAGGTCAAAAAATGTCGAAGTCTAAAGGTAACGTACTTGACCCATTAGACTTGATTGACGGTATTGATTTAGAAAGCTTAGTTGCAAAACGTACGACTGGCCTCATGAACCCGAAAGATGCTGCGAAGATTGAAAAATCAACGCGTAAAGAGTTCCCAGAAGGCATTAATGCTTATGGTACTGATGCAGTTCGTTTCACATTCTGTGCACTTGCAAACACTGGTCGTGACATCAAGTTCGATTTAAAACGTGTTGAAGGCTACCGTAATTTCTGTAACAAAATCTGGAACGCAACTCGCTTCGTTCTGATGAATGTTGAAGGTCAAACTGTTGGTACTGACGCTCATCCTGATCTTTGGGAACTTCCAGAACAATGGATTATCAGCCGTCTACAAAAAGCGGAAGCTGCTGTACATCAAGCGTTCGCAACCTACCGTTTAGACCTTGCTGCTCAAGCAATTTACGACTTTATTTGGAATGAATACTGTGACTGGTACGTTGAGTTAACTAAACCAGTTCTAAACGATGCAGAAGTTTCAGAAGAGCGTAAAGCTGAAGTACGCCGTGTATTGCTTGCAGTGATGGAAGCTTCATTACGTTTGGCTCATCCGTTAATGCCGTATTTGACAGAAGAAATCTGGCAGACTCTTGCACCAATGCTTGGTCAAGGCGGCCCAACGATTATGACTGCTCAATACCCGATTCCTGAGCAAGCAAAAATCAATGAACAAGCTGAAGCAGATATGCAATGGCTTCAAGGTTTGATTGGTGCCGTACGTAACATCCGTGGTGAGTTGGGCTTAGGTAATGCGCGCTTGTTGCCAGTATTACTTCAAAACACTTCTGATGCTGAACGTGAACAAATCATTCGTATTGAAGCGTTGTTCAAAGCATTGGCTAAAGTTGAAAGCATTGAGTTCTTGAATAAAGACCAAGAGCCACCATTGTCTTGCTCTAGCGTTGTTAGCCATGCATCGGTATTTGTACCAATGAAAGGCTTAATTGACCCTAAAGCTGAGCTTGCTCGTTTGCAAAAAGATTTAGATAAAATCCAAAAGCAACACGACCAAATCGCGGGCAAACTTGCAAATGAAGGCTTTGTATCTAAAGCACCAGCGGCTGTTGTTGAAGGTGAAAAAGCGAAGCTTGCTGAGTTTGCTGCTCAGTTAGAGAAAGTTAAAGCGAACATGGAGCAAATTGCTGCGCTTTAATGCAGTGATCTGATTCAAAAAATCCCCTCAAATGAGGGGATTTTTATTGTGATTAATAAATATTAAAATGGCCGCAATACAAGCTAATACACTTCCAAAAAATAGATTCAACCCGCTTCCAAAGGCATCATAAATTAGCCCACCTAAAAAAGCTCCTAATCCTATTGATAAATTAAACATAGTAATATTAAGTGCAGATGCTAATTCAATATGCATAGGAGCTGAACGAATCATCCAAGTCATTAATGAAATAGAAACTCCACCATAAGAAAGTCCCCAAATTAAAAGTAACACTAGACTAAAAAACTTAGAATCACCGAAAAACATAAATAAAAATAATGTACTACCCAATAATAAAGCAATGATAAATAATGTTTGCCAGAGAAACTTTTGAATACTAAACCCTAAAATAAAATTACCTAGAATTCCAAAAACACCATAAATTAGTAATAAAGCTCCAATAGAAGAATCAGAGAAATGGGCCATTTCTTGTAGTAGCGGACGTATAAAAGTATATGCTAAAAAATGCCCTGTAACTATAAATAGGGTCATCCCTAGCCCAACGACAATATTTGTTTTTTTTAATACAACTAAAGCATCTCTCCCTGTACTCGTTTGTTGAACTGTAAGAGGTGGTAATGACCCAAATAGCATTAAAAATACTATTGCAACTAACATCGATATACTAATAAATGCCATCCTCCATCCAAATAAATCTCCTAGATAAACTCCGATTGGTACACCCAATACCGAAGCTGCTGCAACACCACTAAAAATAAGTGAAGTGGCGAGTCCAACTTGTTCAGTTGGAACTAAACGAACTGCAATACTTCCTGCTAGGGACCAAATTCCCCCCATAGAAATTCCAAATAATACTCGCGCCAGCAACAACCAGTGAAATGCATTAGCCATTGCAAAAACTAATGTTGAAATAAACAATAACAACATGAATAAAAGAATTAATTTACGACGAGTAATGCGGTTAAATACTAAAATGACACATGGCGCAGTAATTGCCGCAACTAAAGAGGGAGTAGAAACAATAAGACTCATGCTTCCTAATTGTTGTTGCATACTTTTTGCAATAGGTGTTAATAATCCAATAGGAAGCATTTCTACACTAACTACAATAAAAATCGCCAAAGCGACAGCGATAACTGCTAACCAAGCATGCAAACCAGCTTGAGATTTTTGTTCATTAAGAATGGGGATTTTCATATTGAGCGGGTACATCAAATATAATGTTGTACTAAAATATACTTACCCCCCTGTACTTGATAAACTCCATTTGAGTGCCAGCAATGGGGAATAAAAGTGGTTAATCTCGCTATAACAGAGATGACTAATTTATCTGACCTTTTAATTTTTGTACGTGTCGTAGAAACTGGGAGCTTTACCGCTGCAGCAGACTCTCTTAATCTATCTCGCTCAGCAATAGGTAAATGTATTCAACGCCTAGAATATAGGTTCCATACCCGTTTAATTTATCGTACTACACGCACCTTGAGCTTAAGTGACGAAGGGCATCTATTCTATGAGTACGCACAACGCATATTACAAGAAGTTGAAGAAACTGAAACCTTGATTATGACACGTACTCAAAAGCTGAAGGGACGTTTACGTCTTGCAGTACCTGTTGCTTTTGGTCGAATTTATATGATGCCAATCATATTAGATTTTTTAAATGTATATCCTGAAATCGAGATTGAAGTAATTTTTTCTGATGAGTTTCAAGATTTAATACATGATGGCATAGACGTTGCAATACGATTTGGGCAACATGTGAGCAGCAATCTAGTGCAACAAAAATTAGCCAGCCATTGGTTAATCACTTGTGCTAGCCCTAGCTATCTGAAAGAAAAAGGTAAACCATACAAAATAGAAGATCTACAGCAACATCAAAATCTTATTTATTTACATCAAGGCCATCAAACACCTTGGCGTTTTCATATTGAAGGGAACAATATTGACTATGTAGCACAAGGTAGAATTCGCTTATATGATGTTGAATCACTACGCGATGCGGCACTAAATAATTTTGGTATTATCCAAGTGGGTGCTTATCTTGTTACCAATGACATTTATCAGGGAACACTTGTACCAGTCTTGGAGGATATTGCACCAATACAACACTCGATCTATGCTGTATATCCATCAAAAAGACATATTTCCCCAAAAGTAAAAGCTTTAATCGAATTTATTCGGTGTTACTGGCAAAAACAACCACCAAGTTGGGAAAATCCTGAAAGCTAATCATTACTGTTATCAACTAGCTATCTCGATAAGATTATCTAATAAATTAAAGCACCCCATGTCCCAATAACATCTCTACTCCACTCACTTTTTTCATATACTTTAAACGCTCTTTTTCCCATTTAACTTGCTGCTTTAACTCAGCACAATCCGCATCTATAGCTTTATAAACATCACTGATATGCACATGCTCTGCTTTTACATTCTTGGCTAACTGAAAAGAATCTAAAATCTCAGCTATTTGACTTTCAAGCTGCTGACTTTGTGCATCCAAAGCCAGTTTATAAAACCGCAACTGCTCGGCAGATAATTCTTTAGCGCCTAGCCCTTTATTCTGTTCAAGCTGTAACTGGAGCTTGAGTAAATAAAACAAATCTTGCTTTTCATAGGCCTGACTTGCCTGTTGGAACAGCTCGGTTTTTTCTAATTTTTTAGTTTCATCTTGCTCACGGTCTGGGTGAATCATTGCGGCAATTTTTAAATAGACTGTTTTGAGTGACTGCGCTGCCATTTGCTCGGCTTGTTCACGTTTCTGTTGCAGCCTTTCCTGTTTGGCTTGTTCACGCGCTTGTTGTTGCTCGGCAGCGTACTTTTCAAAGTCTTCTTCTAACTCTACACCTTGATCAGCACTTTCATCATACCCAAATTTTATTGACTGAGCTTTTTTATTCTTTTTTACCAACTCTTGAGTATGTTGCTGATAAAAGGTATCGATTTGCTTCACTAGCTCCAACTGTTCAGTAGACAGCATTTTAGAGCGCTTCAACATTTGCGCAAGCTGGGCATTTTTTTCATCGAGTTGTTGCATGTCTGCTTTAGAAAAAGCATGGCTATGCAACATATTCCAGAGTTGATCTAACTGCTGAAATAAGACTTCATGCAAATCGCTATACACAGGCATCAATTTTTGCCGAATGTGCTGTTGAATCTCAGCTTGTGCATTTTGCCATGTGCTTAGGCTAACTTTTTGCTGTTCTATTTTATCAATCAGGCGATTCAGTTTTTTCTGCTGTGCAGATGGTTCAGACCTTTGCTGCAAGCTCACTTTAAGATCAAAGGACATACTCATCCACCTGAAAAAGAAAAAAGTGTAGCAATAATCAGATGAGGAAGGTAGCTAAGCATTCTTTAAGTCAGAATCAGCCTATTCATTTTTAGAAAATAAAATACGACTTAACTAAAGTTAATACCCTAAGAAATCCACCAAATTACTAATGGCAAAGTCACGGCAGCACATAGAGTTTGAAAGCTAATCACAGCTGCCATAAGCTGACTATCGCCACCCAAAACTTTAGTTAAAATGTAGGAAGCGGAAGCAGTCGGTAGAGCAAAGAAAATAACTAGAATTTGAGTTTGTAAGCTTGGTAAACCAAACCACATGCAGACCACGTAAGCCAATGCAGGCACTGCTAAAAGTCGAGCAACCGTGTCTGCCGCCAATACCACAATGTCTTTTTTAATTTGCATAAACTGTAAAGCTGCGCCAACACATAATAAACCTAACGGCAAACTCGACACTGAAAAAAGCTTAATAAACTGAGTAAAGCCTTCCCAAATCGGGATGTGAAGTACATTGACTGCTGCCCCAACCACACACGATGCAATTAAAGGATTTTTAAGAAGTGCAATTAAAATAGGTTTAATTGCCATGTGTTCTTTAGAAGTTAATGCAAGTACTGAAATAACGTTCACAAGCGGAATGCAAAGCGCCAATAAAATTGCCAGTATTGCCATTCCTTCACTTTTAAAAAGCGAAGTGACTAAAGCCAAACCAATATAGGTATTAAAGCGAACCATACTTTGTACGTGCACACCAAAACGTGCAGGTGGTATCTGCCAAAATATTCGGAGTATATATAAAAAGGCGGTCACAGCTAAGACCACAATCAACATCGCAATAATGGCTGTACTCAAACTTTGTAAGTCAATTTTCGCGGTCGACAACGTACTAAAAAGCAAAGCGGGAAATAAAATATAGTAATTAAGCTTCTCTGCCCCAGCCCAAAACTCATCGCTAAAAAAACGATATTTTTTAAATAAGTATCCCGATGCAATTAATGCAACTAAAGGAAAAAGAGATAAAACAATACTATTCATTTCTTTACTCGAGTTTTGTTAGGGCTTGCTGTTTTTAGCAATGACCTTGGCTTTCTCATATATTAAAGATAATGAAAACTCATGATAAAATGAGTTTTTACTCATAACAAATACAACATGACATTTACCCAACTTGAAATTTTCGCACTCATTGCAGAACTAAAAAGCTTTACGGCTACAGCAGAAAAGTTGGGAATTTCTCAGTCAGCAGTTTCTCATGCGCTTAAATCATTAGAACAACAATGGGGCATTAACCTGATTTCAAGAACTCAAAGCGATATTGAGCTCACCACGACAGGTCAGCAGTTATTGACCCATGTAAAAGAGCTATTGAGTATTTCCGATACCTTAGAAAAAGAAGTGGCTGCCATCCATGGTTTAAACGAAGGAACATTACGTATTGGCTCTTTTGGTGCTTCATCATCTATTTATCTATTGCCTGAAATTTTAGAAACCTTTCGGCAGCGCTACCCTAAAATCGAAATTTATATTGATGAAGGCGAAGATAAAGAAGTTGCTCAATGGTTATTGGAACGGCGCATAGAAGTCGGTTTTTTGATTATGCCAGATGAGCGTTTTGATACATTCCCATTAATTGAAGATCGTTTTGTTGCCTTAATTCCCAATCAATTTCCACTCGCACAACAACTCTATATTGATCCAGCCCAGCTAGAAAATTGCCCTTTTATTATGACAATGGCGGGTAGTCGACATCAGGTCGAATTAATTTTAAAAAACTTTAATGTGAAACCAGACATCAAATTTTATGTTTCACAAATTCTAAGTATCGTTAGCATGGTTCACAATCAATTAGGGATTTCGATTGTCTCTGATATGGTGCTCACCAAAGAGTTACTCTCACTCTATCCAAATGTAGTTAAACGTCCTTTTAAACCGAACCTTAAACGTTCTATTGGCCTCGCAGTCAAAAATAAAAAGCACATGAGCCCCGCTGCGAAAGCTTTTATTGAAGTCGCGCAATCGGTTTGGTCTGATCATTAATTGAATATAGATAATTTTTAAAAAATTTAATAACGATCTCTTTCAGGACAATTTATAAGCGTATTAGATGACTTGTAACGTAAAAAGCGCCAAAACTGCTCCTCTTTAACTATATCGACGCACCATTTATCGCCAAAAACCCCTTATTTAATCCAAATTGGTGCGCTTATTGCATATTCACTTTTATGCAATTGAGTTTGTTTCGACAAACTTAGGTTTTTAGATTCCTTAAATCTATTTTGGTGCAATTTACAGACCCAGATTTGTTCCAAAATGGAATTTAGCACTTTTTTCGAGCATGCTATGCAAAATGTAGATCTATTTTTCTTATTACTTGGTGCAGTTTTGGTTCTTGCCATGCACGCAGGTTTTGCATTCTTGGAACTTGGTACGGTTCGCCATAAAAATCAGGTGAACGCACTTAGTAAAATTCTGACTGACTTTGCCCTTTCTGCAATCGCATATTTCTTTGTTGGCTACTACATCTCTTATGGCCAGCACTTCTTCCATGATGGTACGGTTTTATCAAGTGATCATGGCTATAATCTTATGCGTTGCTTCTTTTTACTCACTTTTGCTGCGGCAATTCCTGCCATCATTTCTGGTGGTATTGCAGAACGTGCAAAAATGCGTTCACAAGCAATTGCCACCCTTGCTTTAGTTGCACTGGTATATCCCTTTTTCGAAGGTATGGTCTGGAATGGCAACTACGGTCTGCAAAAGTGGTTAGAAACAACCTTTGGCGCAGCTTTTCACGACTTTGCTGGTTCAGTCGTAGTTCATGCCATGGGCGGTTGGATTGCACTTGCTGCTGTGATTTTATTGGGTGCGCGTTCTGGTCGTTATAAGAAAGATGGTCGTGTAAGTGCTCATCCACCTTCTTCTATTCCATTTTTAGCGCTTGGCTCATGGATTTTAATTGTTGGCTGGTTTGGCTTTAATGTGATGAGTGCGCAGCGTGTTGATGCTATTTCTGGGTTAGTTGCGATTAACTCGCTCATGGCAATGGTTGGCGGTACAATTACAGCCAATGCGATTGGGAAAAATGACCCAGGCTTCTTACACAACGGTCCACTTGCAGGTTTAGTGGCAATCTGTGCCGGCTCTGACATTGTTCATCCAATCAGTGCACTTGTTATTGGTGGTGCAGCTGGGGCTATGTTTGTTTATCTATTCACCTATACTCAAAACAAACTCAAAGTTGATGATGTATTAGGTGTATGGCCTTTACACGGCGTATGCGGCGCATTTGGTGGTATTGCAGTAGGCCTATTTGGTCAACAATGGCTGGGTGGTTTAGGAGGTGTCTCATTCATCTCTCAACTCATCGGAACAGCGCTCGCGATCGCTATAGCGCTTACTGGCGGCTTTATTGTTTACGGTTTACTTAAAGCGACCATTGGCATTCGCTTATCTCAAGAAGACGAGTTTCGTGGCGCAGATTTGTCTATTCATAAAATTTCGGCAAACTCTGAAGAGGGTATGTTTTAATACTTTCTAAAGTGCTCAAGGCGACGATACCTCTCGTCGCTTTTTTATTTTAAGGAAAATTGAACTTCTTTCTTCAGTATAGTTTAAGAGCAATTTAAGTTTTATTTTATGTAATGCCTTTACTCACAATCTAATTGATGTTGCATGACATGAATCAACAAAAACAATTTTTCCAAATTAATATCATCTTTCTTTTTCTCAGTTTTTTGCTGCTTTTAATCGTTTTTCCAGTGGGTGGGAAAATTGATATGTACCTCATCCAGCCTTGGATTGATTCAACAGGTCATTTTTTCAATCGAGACAATTGGTATCTGGAAAGACTTAATCATGAAATTGTAAAACAGATCATTACTGGTATTTATGTCATCTTTTTTGGCCTATGGCTTGCGTCATTTAAAATTGAGAAATTAAAGCCTTATCGCTGGCAATATGGTTATATGTTTTTTGTGAGCATGATTGGTAGCGGTATAGTTGGCTTATTAAAATCACAATCAGCTCATGCCTGCCCTTGGAATATGGTTCATCCGACTGCTTTAAGTTATGTATGGGATTTTACTGCTAAGCATGGGCATTGTTTTCCGGGCGGCCATGCAAGCGCTGGCTTTATTTTAATGACAGGTTATTTTGTTTATCGTCTTGAGCAACCGAAACGTGCCTATTTTTATCTCATTGCAGGCATTCTATTAGGCTTTATGATGGGATGGGCACAAATGATGCGTGGAGCACATTTCCTAAGTCATAATTTATGGACAGGTTGGGTCATTTGGGCGGTAAATATTTTATTTTACGCCGTTTGTATTCACCGCTTTGAATTTGAGAAACAAATCAAACAAGAACTTGCATAAATCAAGTTCTTGTTTCGTGAACATGTAAAATCTTTGGAAGTTTAACCAAGACCGAAAGTCCACCAAGCTCTAAACTTCGGTCTAGTGTCAGAGTCCCACCTAAACGTTGAGTTGCTCGGTCAACAATGGATAGACCTAAACCACTGCCCACTTCAAGGTGGTGGTGTACACGATAAAAACGTTTTAAAACTTTATCATAATGTTCTGGGTCGATCCCCGCGCCGCTATCTTCAATTTGTATACATGCATCGCCATCTGTAGCAGTGAAAACAGAAATATTAATCATTCCTTCATGAGGCGTATATTTGATTGCGTTATCAATTAAGTTAAAAATAATTGAATGAACAGTTGGCTCAACACTGTGCATTTCAATTGGTTCATTCCGAACAAAGCCCAAGTCGATCTCTTTTTGCATAGCTAAATTAACAAGCTGTTCAACACAATTCAAAGCGACATCATTAAGCTGAAAAGCTCTCGTCGGTTCAATCACACTTAAAGATACATCCTGCTTAGCCAGCGCTAAAAGCTGTGTCACCAAGTGCTGAATACGCGCTAATCCTTTACTCAAATTTTGCAGTGATTCATGCTCAGGAAGCTGACTAATTAAAATTTTAGTTTGTAAGTTTAGAGCAGTCACAGGAGTTCTGAGTTCATGGGCTGCATCTGCAATAAACTGTTTCTGCTCATTTTGCGCTTTAGAAATGCGCTCAAAAAGACGATTCATTTCATCAATTGTAGGTAGCAGTTCTTGAGGATAATCTGAGACTTCAATAGGCGTCAGCTCTTCTGAGTCACGATGAGTCAGTTCATTTTTAAAGTCATCTATCGGCTTTAAACCTCGGCGAATAATTGCAGCTAAAGCAAAAATAGCAAATGGTAAGATAATCAAATATGGAATGAACATGCTACCTGCAAGTTCCCAAGCAAAAGCCTCACGAACCTTTTCTTGCTGGCTAATCTGAATCTGGTAATCCTTTAATGGCAAAACATAGGTACGGATTAATCCATTACTGGTTTTATGTGAGTAAAAGCCAGCTTGTGTAACAGGTGGAACCAATAAATGGAGATGGTGTGATAAATGGGCTTGATCTTTATAAGCCCAAATATCTACAAATAGATCTTCTTCATGATAAGTTTTATGAAAATCGAACTCACTGCTTACTGTTTTCAATGGATATTCAGCTGTTCTTTCAGCCAAATAACGCATTTGCGTATCTAAAATTTCATCAACTTCTTGAAGTGCAACTTTATAAGCAGTAAAAATTAATATACAACCTAAAATGACACTGAAAATTGAGGTGCCCCAAATCAGCCGTTTTTTTAATGAATAATGCACTGTTAAGAAGTTCCAAAATTAAGTTACGATTGCCCTAAACGGTAACCCAATCCTCGAATAGTTCGGATAAAGTCTTTCCCGAGTTTAGCTCTCAGGTGATGCACATATACTTCAATCGTATTACTGGTCACATCACTATCGAAATCATATAACTTATCTTCAAGATTTGCTTTAGAAAAGATTTTATTTGGATGGCTCATTAAAGGAATAAGAATTGCCCATTCACGATTAGACAAATCAATACGCTGTCCTTTAAAGGTAGCAATGTGCTGTTCAACATTTAAAACCAGATCACCACTTTGTAAAAGCTGCTCATGATTCGCAAGCTGAGCCTCTACCCCACTACGGCGTAATAGCGCATGAATACGAGCGAGTAACTCATCAAACTCGTATGGTTTGATCAAGTAATCATCTGCACCGTGGTTTAAGCCATCAACACGGTTCTGTAACTGATCTCGTGCTGAAATAATTAAAACAGGAGTCGCTGCTCTTTGGCGGATTTGCTTTAAGACCTGCATGCCGTCCATCATCGGTAGCCCTAAGTCCAAAAGAATTAAATCGAATTTATTTTTAGCCAACTGGGCTAGGCCATCTAAGCCATTATTGACCCACTCCACTTCAAATTGATGATATTGCAGCAACGTTATTGTTGACTGTGCAATCATAAAATCATCTTCAATCATCAAGATTTTTGTCATGTTTTAGGCTCGCTTTAATTCACATGGGCACAAGAGTGCAACATATCCAGTTGAGGGTTGATGACCTGAGTTCTTACATCTAACAAACTTAATAAGCTTGGGAATAAATTATCCTGACTTAACTTTTCTTTCGTTTGTTGGCTTAAACAACTTACTTGTGCAAGATTATGTTGTTTCCATTTATCAGAAAACCACATTATCATTGGTACATGTGTTTGTTGACTCGGTGCAATTGCATACGGTGAGCCATGTAAATATAAACCATGTTCACCAGTTGATTCACCATGATCAGATAAATACCATAAACCTGTTTGATATTTCGATAAGTCTTTTAGATTATTAATGATCTGACTTAATACATGGTCTGTATATACAATCGTGTCATCATAACTATTTAATAACTCCGTTTGAGAGCAGCCCTGTATCGCATTAGTGTCACAAGTCGGTTTAAACGGTTGATATTGGGCAGGCGCACGCTTGTAATAGGCTGGACCATGACTTCCGACTTGATGTAAAACAATCAGGCGTGGACGGATGTCTTCTTTAGGAATAGTCGCTAAATACTCATTTAAGCTATCAATTAAAATATCATCGTAGCATTCGCCGTCTTTACACCATTTTTGCTTTAAATTTTCTGGTATTTGGTATTCCTCCACACGATCACAAGCCCCTTTACACCCAGAGTTATTATCAATCCAAGTCACTTGGTAGCCCGCACGCTTGGCAATGTCTAATAAACCTTCACGATGACTTGCAAGTTGTTCATCATAGTCAACACGTGGCATGCCAGAGAACATACATGGAACCGACACAGCTGTTGCTGTACCACATGAGCTAACTTGCGAGAAATTCAAAACCTCCTGTTTAGAAAGCTCCGGATTCGTATTTTTCGAATAACCATTTAATGCAAAACTTTCTGCACGTGCAGTCTCGCCTACAACTAAAACCATTAATTTAGGCAAGTTGCTTTGTACTTGCTGAATTTGATGAGCATCTTCACCATAGTGTATTAATGGCAAGTTCTTCTTAGGTGCCTTTTTATGATAATAAGACATTAAAGATGAAATACTATTTTGAGGTGAAATCATACCTTTTAGATCACGATGCTCACGAAAGATCGCTGCGAAATCAACATAATAAACAAATAGCAAAAGACCAACGATTGCGACAGAAGCAATGATTGAACTAATTTTTTTCAACAATAAATGAGATGTTTTTTCTTTTTTAAGTTTTACCTGAGTAATTAAAATAATAGGTAAAACAACAAAGAAAACTGTCCAGAGTCCAAAACGTAATGAAATTAGATCAGAAACTTCAGATACATCGGTTTGTATCATATTTTGAATCTGATCGGGCGAGATAATTACGCCTAAGGTATTCACGAAATAAGAGCTAAAACCACCAATCACGACCAGTAAAATTGCAAAAATTTTAGCGGTCCATTTCCAGTTTAAAATCTGTAAAATCGCATAATAAGCAGCAACCACAATAAGTACAGTAGCAGCTAAAAATAGAATAGCCTTTATTCCAAAATATGGAGTTAAAAGATGGACTTGGCGATAAAAACCAATATTTAGAATTGCCCCTAACCAACTGGCTATAATAAAGTTAAACATAAACAGTGAAATCTGTTTATTTTTTAAAGTGGAAAAAAAATTCAGCATCTTGGGTGACTACAATCTTTTTATGATGCTTTACTGTAGAAATGGAAACTTAAAAATGACTTAAATAAAAAATGATCTAATTCAAAGACCTTAATACATGCTACTTTTTTAAATTTTGTATAATAAAAAGACGAGGTTAAATTTAACCTCGTCTTGTGAGCTTTTAACTAAATATTGTTTTTAGAAACTATATTTAGCCATTAAACCAACACGGTTATCTTTGTAAGACTTACCATCAAATGTATCACGTTTACCGTTTACGTATTCAACACCTAAATCAATTGGTTTAACTGGTGTATAGATAAAGTTAATCCATGCTTGCTGAACTTTTTCATTCCCTGCTGCATATGCTTTAGCATAATCAGTACCATCATCAGAGAACTGAGCACCGTACGCTAATGTAGAACGTAAGTTAGGCAAAATCTTATACGTTCCACCCACTTGTACAGCTACAAATTCATTTTGCTCAATATCACCATCTACAATTGTATAGGCCTTATTACTACCGTATAGATAATTACTATTACCTACCACATATGATGCATCAGCAAAGAGTTTTAAAGGATCTGCTACTTTAAAGTCGGTACCAACAGCAACACCCCAACCAGTTTGGTTGTCACCACCAGCTTTTGATTTATAGTTTTCAACTAATGCACGAGCTGAAGCATTACCTTTTCCATCAGCATAACCTTGAGTTACTTTGGCAGTTAAGACTGGTAAGCTATATTTAATACTGTCATTTACCCAAGCACCATCTGCATCTTTTGTACCAGAAAGACCAGTGCTATCACCTTCTTCAGCAGCTACAAACAATTGAGTTGTTGGCCCAAGTTTATAGTTATAACGTACTTGTGGAACACGCGTTGTACCACCACCAATGTTTGTCGAGAAATCGATCATTTCTGGTGCATGGTTAGACAAGAAGTTTGAAGTTGTTTGACCAAACAACCAGTTGTTATACGTTAAGTAAGCATGACGAATACGTAATCCATCATTCGTACCCGCAAAGTCAACCTCGATTTTACCACCTACTTTGGCATTACTTACTGGAGCAGTAAAATCTAAACCAAGGCGAGTCGTTTTCGCTGTAGCACGAATTTTATCAGTCGCTTCACCTTTTGACTCAGCTACTTTATTGAAGTCATTATCTGCACCTTCAATAATATAGTTAGCATCTCCACGAACAAAACCATAGAGGTTCACATCAGCACCCGCTTTAGACTTTAATGATGCTAAAGGTGAAACTGGCGCAGCAGCTTGAGGTTGTGCCTTAACTTCTGCTAACTGTACTTGCTGTTGCTGCTGTACTTGCTGTTGTTGTTGCTGAACTTGACGTTGTTCTTGAATTAAAGCTTTAAGCGCTTCAACTTCTTTACGAAGCTGTTGAATTTCCGCTTTGTCGGAAGTCGCAGCATGTGCCCCACTCATCATTAAAGCTGTTACTGTAAGAGCTAAACTTTTAATAACGAAAGATTTACGATTAAGGAATAGATCCATCAAAAACTCCTAAAAATATATTTTATGTTGCCTATCCATGCCAAGTTGATTTACGCCATTAAATTAGGGGCTAAAAAATCAACTCTCCTCCACATTGGTTACATTAATTTTATTACCGCAACCAAAACCAATTTCAACGTTGTGCAAGACTAAAAACCGATAACCAAAGACATAAAAAACATACTTTGTCTTACAGATTTTTACCTTAACTTCATGTTGTAACGAATCCTACACAACTCTCTTATCTTATAGAATGATTAAATCGTTATTTCATTATTCTTTTTTAGACTTTAGGCTAATAACCAATCTAATTGAACATTTTTCTGTCCATTTTGATTGATTCACATGATTTTTATTGTTATCCAAATCCATTTTTTCTCCTTTTAGCTTCCATTTGCTACTCAAACAAGATGGCACAATTAATTGAGCATTAAAATAGCTAAAAATATACATTTTAAGAAACATAGACAAATGTATTAGAGCATACTTAGATTAATACTTAATCGACATTAAGTTTCTTTATTTCATTTAGTTAACTTTATTTTTCTTGTAGTTTCGCATGTTTCCAGAGGTAAATAGGCAGTAAACTGAGCACTCCAATAATGACAATAGCTATCAAATAATGGAAATAACCGAGCACATCTCCAATCACCCCACTAAAACTATAAAGAAGACCACTCACAGTCGCCATGACTGAAACCTGAAACGTAAAATCTGTCCCCGCATATTCTTTTCGACTGTAATACATGACTAGAGTCAACATAACCACTAACAGCATTGCCGAGAATGCATCTTCTAAAGCATTGACTGTATAGATAAACCAGACATTCAACTGATTTTTTTGTTCATAGGCATAGGCTAAATAAGCATAGGCTCCTAGACTCATAATTTTAAAAACTGAAAAAACAATTAATGCTATTGGTCTTGAAAAGTACTTAAGCACTCCTCCTGCAATTGCCGCCCCAGCGAGTGCGGCTACTGCACCTAGCATCGTGATATAAACACCAATTTGGGTAAAACTTAGCCCCATATCCACCATTAAAGGTTTGAGTAATGGCCCAGCTAAGCCGTCTGCTACTTTAAAAGTGATCAGCACCACTAACCAAGAACGGAGTTCTTTATTTTGAGAAAAGTAACTCAAATAAGCCTTAATTTTTGTGGTTAGATTTAGTTGATTAAGTTTGAGCTCGTGCTTTGAACGAGAAGTATGTTGAGGTTCTTTAAATAACCAAATAGGTAAAGTATTTAAAAATACTAAGGTTGCTAATAGCAAAAAAGTGGGTTGCCATGTTAACCAGTCTAAGCACCAAAGTACGGCGCCTCCCCCCACAATAAATCCTAAGCGTGAACCAATCACCTGAAATGTGTTGCCCCAATGCTGCTGGTCATGTTTCAACAAATTGACTGCTAAAGCATCGGTAGCAATGTCTTGTGTTGCTCCTGTTAAATTCATAAAAAGAAGTGAAATAAAAAAGGCGAATAAATAAATAGGTTGATCTAAAGCTTGAACGGGGAAAAAAGACAAAATGCACAGCACCCCCACAGTCAGAAACTGGGTAGGTAAAATCCAACTACGGTAGTGCCCTAGACGGGAAAGTGCATGTCGGTCGACCCAAGGCGCCCAAAAAATCTTGATTGACCACGGCAACATTAATAAGCCAAAGCCACCAATATGGGCGAGGGATACTCCTTCTGCCCTTAAGATCACAGGTAAAGCATGCGTCATGAACCCGACAGGCAGTCCTTGTGCCCAATATAAGGAAAATAGCAGAAGATAAAGATTTTGCTGCCGCACCATAGAAACCTACTTTTTATTTGTTTAATGAGGAATAACATCAAATGTCATTTTGTTCTTACATTTTGCCAATGAAGCATATATTTCAAAAGATTAAGATAAAACTAGGACAAGTTAAAATTTAAAAAATATGGATCAACATTTCCCTAATTTACCTGATTTGGTGCCTCAACGCGGTACTGCTTTAAGCCGAGCACTATTTAAAAAACTTTTTTTAGCGCAAGGCTGGACAATTGAAGGCGAAGTTCCTAATTTTCCAAAAGCAGTGGCAATTATTTCCCCTCATACTTCCAATATTGATGGATGGTATGGCTTTCTTGCAATTTTTGGATTAGGTATTCAAATTACGGTACTAGGTAAAGATGCCCTTTTTAAACCACCGTTTAAACGAGCTTTAGATTGGGCTGGAGTCATTCCAGTTAAACGTGACACTGCCAATGGACTTACTGAGCAAGTCGTTGCAACCATTCAAAACTATGACAAGATCTGGATTGGAATGGCGCCCGAAGGTACACGTAAGAAAGCAAAAAAAATGAAAAGTGGTTTTTACCATATTGCTGCAAAAGCTCATATTCCCATTGTGATGTTTTCTTTTGATTATGACCACAAGACTATTCACTGCTTAGGTCACCTAAATCCAAGTGGCAACTATGAGGAAGATTTAGAAAAGATTTTTGAGCGTTATGAAGGAAAAATTTCACCGAAAAATCGTAATTGGCTTGCTGAACCTTTACAAAATCTAGTGAAAAAAACCTAGTAAAAAATGAACAAATCTGGTCTTATGAGCCCTCTTCATTTATCTCGATGTAGATTATTTTTAAAGATGAAAATTGCTCAATTTGCCAGTATTGGATTTATCTCTCTAGCACTATTTGGCTGTGATAAATTTAGCAAAACACCAACACCGACAACCTCAATGAAAGCCCGTGAACCTGTGATTGCACTTGCTTTAGGTGGCGGTGGAGCAAAAGGATTTTCACATATTGGTGTAATCAAGGTTTTAGAGTCTCACGGAATTAAACCTAAAATTGTCACAGGTACCAGTGCCGGTAGCTTTGTTGGAAGTATCTACGCAAGTGGACAAACGCCTTATCAATTGCAAAGTCTGGCTTTGAAATTACAAGAGTCAGACATCCGTGATTTAACGCTTAACCGTCAGGGTATTATTCTCGGACAAAAGTTACAGGACTACGTGAACCGTAACGTGGGTAACAAACCAATTGAGAAATTCCCCATTCGTTTTGCAGCGGTTGCAACACGCCTTGATAATGGTCAAAAAGCTGACTTTATTAAAGGTAATGCAGGGCAAGCAGTTCGTGCATCGTGCAGTATTCCCAACGTGTTCGTTCCGGCAACTATTGGCAAACAGAAATATGTCGATGGTGGATTGGTTAGTCCTATTCCAGTTAAAACAGCTCGTGATATGGGTGCAGATATTGTGATTGCAGTTGATATTTCTGCACGTCCAGCAGGGAATCGCCCAGCCAATATGTGGGGACTACTTGATCAAACCATTAATATCATGGGTCAACAAAGTATTAATGAAGAACTCAAGCAAGCTAATGTAGTGATTCAACCTAAAGTTGGGCATCTAGGTACTCTTGACCTCAAATCAAGTAATCAGGCAATTTTGGAAGGTGAAAAAGCTGCTCAAGCGCAAATACGCCAAGTTGAAACTGCAATTGCAAACTTCAAAAAATCTCCAGCTGCATTTAAGCCTGCACCACGCCCTAAATTCTAATTGAGGTGGTTTTTTTCTATCCACACTCCCCATCATCTGCTACAGTGGTAAAAGTGATATTAAGTCACTTTTACCCATCATAAAGATATATAAAAGAGCAGATCTATGGAGTTTGTTATACAACCTTGGCACTGGTTTGTATTGGGTATATTACTTATTCTTTCCGAACTGATTCTACCCGCCTTTGCCGCGCTTTGGTTTGGTATTGCCGCCATTATGGTGTGCTTTCTCTACTGGTTATTTCCAGATATTAGCCTCACAACGCAAATTGTATTGTGGATAGTTCTGTCAGTGCTATGCACCATTCTTTGGTTCAAATTTATTAAACCATTATCAATTGATAAAACTAAAGCGGGATTACCCCGTGAAGCGACTATTGGTCAAATTGGTATGGTGATTCAAACTGGCCTTGATCATGATCAAATTATTGTTCGCTTTCCAATGCCTATTTTAGGGGCTGATGAATGGAACTGTCGAAGCACTAATCCGGTCAAAGTCGGTGATCGTGTGAGAGTTATTGATATTTCGGGTAATGACTTAATTGTCCAGTCCCACGGTACTTCATAAACATTAAAGATAAAGAGAGGGTATTTTCATGCCAGTCGGTACTATTATTGTTTTAGCTTTTTTGGCTTTTGTGGCTGTCACCATTTTTAAAGGGGTACGTATTGTTCCTCAGGGTTATAAGTGGATTGTTCAACGTTTAGGTAAATACCATTCGACCCTTAATCCTGGGCTTAATTTTGTGATTCCCTATGTAGATGAAGTGGCATATAAAATTACCACGAAAGATATTGTGCTTGATATTCCATCTCAAGAAGTAATTACACGTGATAACGCCGTATTACTAATGAATGCAGTGGCCTACATTAATTTAACCACACCAGAAAAAGCGGTCTATGGTATTGAAAACTATACATGGGCGATTCAAAACCTTGTACAAACTTCGTTACGTTCTATTGTAGGTGAAATGGATCTAGATGATGCATTGTCTTCACGAGATCATATTAAAGCCAAGCTCAAAGCTGCAATTTCTGATGATATTTCAGATTGGGGTATTACTTTAAAAACTGTTGAAATTCAAGATATTCAACCCTCTCACACCATGCAAGCGGCTATGGAAGAGCAAGCTGCGGCAGAGCGTCAACGTCGTGCTGCCGTTACAAAAGCCGATGGTGAGAAACAGGCTGCTATTTTAAGTGCAGAAGGTCGTTTAGAAGCATCTCGTCGTGATGCTGAAGCTCAAGTGGTCTTAGCAGAAGCATCTCAAAAAGCAATTGAAATGGTAACCAGTGCGGTTGGTGATAAAGAGATTCCTGTTGCTTACCTTTTAGGTGAACAATATGTGAAAGCGATGCAAGATATGGCGAAATCAAGCAATGCTAAAACTGTGGTTTTACCTGCCGATGTTTTAAATACAATTCGCGGTATTATGGGAAAACATAATTAATGTGTTTACTTTAAATAAGTATTTGAAAACAAAACGGCGACTACTATGTCGCCGTTTTTTATCTTTTATATTATTGGTTTTTTAATCTTTTCTGATCTTTCAAAGGGAGTTTTTTTACAACCAAATCATAAGAGTCGCGAATTAAATCTTGAAGTAAATCTCTTGTTAAGTTCTTATGCGGTGTAATCGAAATCCAGTGCTTTTTATTCATGTGATATCCCGGAATAATAAATGAATAGAGTTCCTGATATTCCTGACTTTTATAGGGATCACATTTAACATTAACCATTTTGACGCCAGCGACTTCTGCGGTCAACATGAACATTTTCTCTAAAATTTTAAAAACTTCATAGTCTGGCCCAAATGGATGGGTCTGTTGACTAAAGGGAAGATTACGCGCGATTTCAATTGCAGTTTGATGAAGCTGAGCACCATTCATTCTTTTCTCCCTTATTCATTTCACATGAATAGAAGTTATGAATATTGATTTAATATTATTAATTGGTACGCGCTAAAAGGAATTGTGAAATATCTACTAATTCTTTCGCATCGTCACCAAAATGCGCTAAGGCTTCAAAGGCTTGATCATGCAATTCTTTAGCATAGACCTTTGCTTGTTCGAGCCCCATTAGGGCTGGATATGTCGATTTTTGTACTTGTTCATCCTTACCTGCAGTTTTACCCAAGGTTTCGGTACTCGAAGTAATATCGAGAATATCATCTAACACTTGAAAAGCTAGTCCAATTGTTTGTCCATATTGACGTAACTTTGGAATTGCTTGATCTGTTCCAGAGAAGATTGTCACTGCACCCATCATAATGGCCGCCTGAATGAGCGCACCCGTTTTATTACGATGGATATTTTCAAGTTCGTCTTGAGTAATTTGCTTGCCTTCAGCTTGCAAATCTAAAACCTGTCCAGAAACCATTTTGGAGCTAGCAGTTGCTAAAATCTGCATTTGTTTTAATACAATCGCAGCATCAGTACCCTGCCCTTGTTCATCAAACAAACGGCTACCTAAAACCTCAAAAGCCATTGATTGTAAAATGTCACCAGCAAGCAAAGCAGTATCTTCACCAAACGCAACATGACAAGTCGGCTGACCACGACGCAGTAAATCATTGTCCATACAAGGCAAGTCATCGTGCGCTAGTGAGTAGCAATGAATTAACTCTACAGCAACCGCCGCACGACGAGCCGCAGCAAAATTTGGATTTGGCTGTAAAGAGGCAGTGGCATAACATAAAGCCGGACGCACACGCTTTCCACCAAGCATAACTGCATGGTGAACTGCACTTTTTAAAGGCTCTGGAATTGAGAATGCGGCCAGTGTCGTCAATAAATCTTGTTGAATACGTTGTTGAGCTTGTTTTAAAACATCCGCATTAACTTGAGAGAGTGATGACACAGTCGCCTCGATAAAATCAGTAGAGAAATTTTATTGAATGTTATGAAGCATTCATGCGCTACATCATACACGATTCACTGTGAAAAGTACTTGATGAGTTTTCGAAGGCCTAGGTAAAAAAGCCTCTACAAAATGGAGAGGCTTTTTCATTCTTAAGTAACTTTTAGAAACTGTCACCCGGAACGCGTACCCAACCTTCCATTAACACACGCGCACTACGACTCATAATGGCCTTTTTAACAACCCACTGGCCATTTGTAAGTTCAGCTTGAGCACCCACACGTAGTGTCCCAGATGGATGCCCGAAACGTACTGCTTCACGCTCACCGCCACCAGCTGCTAAATTTACTAAAGTGCCTGGAATCGCAGCCGCTGTACCAATTGCTACCGCTGCTGTTCCCATCATGGCATGGTGAAGTTTACCCATCGACAAAGCTCGAACCAGTAAATCAACATCATTCTCTGAAACGTTTTTACCGCTTGATGCTGTGTAATTTTTTGGTTTAGAGACAAAAGCAATTTTTGGTGTGTGCTGACGCGCTGCTGCTTCTGAAATATCTTTAATTAAGCCCATCTGAACTGCGCCATAGGCACGAATTTTTTCAAAACGTGCCAATGCAGTTGCGTCACTATTAATATGATCTTGTAACTCAGTACCTTCGTATCCTAAATCTTCTGCATTTAAGAAAATGGTTGGAATACCAGCATTAATAAATGTGGCTTGAAAACTACCAATCTCTGGAACATCTAATTGGTCAACAACATTCCCTGTCGGGAACATATCACCGCCCTCTTCACCATCATCGGCAGGATCTAAAAACTCAATTTGGACCTCAGCGGCAGGGAAAGTCACCCCATCCAGTTCAAAATCTCCAGTTTCTTGGACCTGTCCATTGGTAATAGGCACATGCGCAATAATGGTTTTTTGAATATTTTTTTGCCAAATTCGAACCGTGCATAGGCCATTTTCTGGAATACGATCGGCATCAACTAAGCCATTTGAAATCGCAAAAGAGCCAACCGCAGCGGTTAAATTACCGCAGTTACCACTCCAATCTACAAAAGCCTGATTAATTGAAACCTGACCAAACAAATAATCAACATCATGATCTGGCTGAGTGCTTTTAGCGAGAATAACAGTTTTGCTGGTACTCGAAGTGGCACCACCCATCCCATCAATTTGTTTTCCATAAGGATCTGGACTACCAATTACACGTAGTAAGAGCTGATCTCTTGCTTGACCTGCAACTTGGGCTTTTTCGGGCAAATCATCAAGCTTAAAAAAGACACCTTTACTCGTTCCACCACGCATATAAGTTGCTGGAATTTTAATTTGCGGTACTGAGCTCATATCAACTGTTATCCTTACTATTATGTTCTTCTATATCAAAACAAGCATTCTTGTTTACCTTTCTCTGCATCTTAAATTGTTTTAAGGCCAAGAGATAGCGATCTGCTTCATACATCAATCGTATTGACGCGAGTATATTTTGTGAATTTAACAATATGCTTGCAATGACTTAATCTAAGCAAAATCTAAGAAAAAAAGTCTATCTGAAATTATATTTTTTAGAGTACTTTTCACTCGAAATAGAAATATTAAAAGCAACATCATGATTTTAAATATTTTTTACAATTACTTTTCAGTCACGCCTTATTAATTTGTAGTCTAGGCTAAAATAACTCCATCTATTAGAATAATTTACTTATTCATAGTGAGTGAAGACCTTTGACCAACGAATCTTCTACACTTCAACGAGGACTAAAAAATCGACATATCCAATTAATTGCTATGGGTGGAGCAATTGGTACCGGATTATTTTTAGGCTCGGCGCAAGTGATTCAATCTGCGGGACCATCCATTATTTTAGGATATGCCATTGGTGGCTTAATTGCTTTTTTAATTATGCGCCACCTGGGAGAAATGATTGTTGAAGAACCTGTTGCAGGATCGTTCAGCCATTTTGCGTATAAATACTGGGGGAAATTTCCCGGATTTTTAACCGGATGGAATTATTGGATACTCTATGTTCTGGTTGCGATGAGTGAACTCACCGCAGTGGCCAAATATATTAATTATTGGTGGCCTCATATTCCAGCGTGGACGTCTGTCTTATTTTTCTTTGTCGTGATTACGGCAATTAACCTAACAAACGTCAAATTTTATGGTGAGTCCGAATTCTGGCTCGCTATTATTAAAGTTGCTGCGGTCATCTCTATGATTGTTTTTGGACTCTATTTGCTATTTACAGCAGATGTAGGCTCAAATATTTCATTTAGTAACCTTTGGTCTCATGGTGGATTTTTTCCAAATGGCTTTAGCGGCCTCTTCTATATGTTGGCTTTCTTGATGTTCGCCTTTGGTGGTATCGAACTGATTGGTATGGCCGCAGCAGAAGCAAAAGATCCGAAAAAAACGATTCCAAAAGCAATTAACCAAGTCGTTTTCCGTATCTTGATTTTCTATATCGGTTCATTGGCAATTTTACTTTCATTAGTGCCGTGGAACCAATTAGATCTTGGCGGTCTCGACAAAAGTCCATTTGTTATGATTTTTAGTCAAATGGGAATTGGTTGGGCTGCACACTTACTGAACTTTATTATTTTAACTGCTGCACTATCTGTTTATAACAGTGGGATGTTTGCAAATAGCCGTATGCTATACAGTCTCGCTCAACAAGGTAATGCACCAAAAGTTTTTGCAAAAACCAATAAACAAGGGGTTCCTATTCCCGCTGTTCTGCTTTCTGCTTTATTAATCTTTGGTTGCGTTCTTTTAAATTACTTTGTACCTGAAGATGCTCTTGGACATCTTATGTATGTTGTGGTTGGTGCACTGGTTCTAAACTGGGCAATGATATCAATTACACATTTGAAGTATAGACGCTTTGTTAAGCACGCGAATATTAAGACATCTTTTCCAGCGTTATGGTCACCTTTTAGTAATTACCTAGTTTTAGCCTTTATTGCTGTGGTTCTCTATATTATGTGGACTCAAGGCTTCAAAGAGTCAGTAATGATGATCCCTATTTGGATTACAGCAATGCTTGTACTTTTTGACTATTTAAATCCTAAAAAATTAGATTCCATTGAGAATCCGGAAGAATAAATAAATCTAAAAAGCCATTGTCTAGACAATGGCTTTTTTATTTAAAAATATAAGATTAAAGCCATATCTGAATCTCAGTTTAAAGCCACTGTTTCGTATCATCAGCGACAGGTGTGCCATGAATAACGTGCATAATCATTGCATGAGCAATACTGCCCTTAAATGGAATTTCAGGTAATTGATTAAATTTGAAAAACTGAGCATCGCTAAGTTCTTTCTCCTGAATTTCAATTTCGCCCGCTTCATATTCAGCTTTAAAAGCCAACATTAAGTTACTCGGAAATGGCCATGGTTGACTCGCCAAATACTGAATATTCTTAATGTGTAATCCAACTTCTTCTAATGTTTCACGTCGAACAGCATCTTCTAGTGTTTCCCCTACCTCGACAAAGCCAGCAATTAAACTGTACATCTGGCTCGTATTTCTAGCATTTTTAGCCAGCAAAATCTCGTCCTCACCACGCGTAATAATGGTAATTACACAAGGATTGACCCTAGGATATTGACTAAAATTACATGCTGGACAAGTCATTGAATATTCTGTCTTATGCTGCTGGGTTTTATGTCCGCAACGACTACAAAACTGATGATTACGGCGCCACTCTAGCAACTGAAAAGCGCGACTTGCCTGCTCAAACTGCGGTTTAGTCCAATACTGTAAAAGTTGGCGAATGGGTATGAACTGATATCCATTTGGTATAAGTTCGCTTTCTTGGAAATCTCTTGCTATTACTAGAGGGTCTGCTTGTATATGTAAATCATATTCCTGCTGTTCAAGGCAAGGTAGATTAAAATTCGCATCAACCAAAAGTTGTTGCTGCTGAAAAATATAAGCAATAGGAAGGTTGTTGGTATCCATTTATATACTCGAGTGAAGAACCTTTCGATGGCCTCTATTGCTCCTTCAAAAGGATCAAGCTTAAACATATTTTTTTAAAATCTTACGCATATTGGCAAACACCTTCAATTTATTTAATTTGTATCTTTTTGATTAAAATCACATTTTATTCACATGCGTTATGCTTTTAAGTTATGTCTATCTCTTTATAACTAAATGACTCGTGATGAACTTAGAAGCTCTGCTTCACATAAAATTGATCTCTGAAAATATAGACTAGTTTTAGTTCCATCTCATGAAGCAAAAATATGCGATTTGGTTTAATTCTGGGTGATCAATTAAATCACCAACTCGCAACGCTCAAGTATTTAAACCGAAATGAAGACGTTATTTTGATGGCTGAAGTACTTGAGGAAACATCTTATGTTGCTCATCATCCACAAAAAATAGCGCTGATTTTTAGTGCAATGCGTCACTTTGCAAAAGAATTAAAAGCACAGGGCTGGAAAATCCGTTATCACACATTTAAGCGCGAAAGTCATATAAAAAAGTTAGTCGACTTTATTGCTTTGCAGCAGCAACACTTCTCGGCGAATACTCTCGTCATTACCCAATGCGGTGAGTATCGCTTACAACATGAAATCGAAACTTCATGGGCTAACAAGCTAAAACTACCTGTTATGTGTCTAGAAGATGATCGCTTTTTTTATACTGTAGAACAATTCAAGCGATGGGCAAACAAATATAAAACGCTAAGAATGGAATACTTTTATCGAGAAATGCGCAAGCAAACTCACTATTTAATGCATGACCAACAACCCGTTGGCGGGCAATGGAACTTTGATCAAGCCAATCGAAAAGCGTGGTTAGGCAATCCATCTTTGCCATCAAAATTAGCCTTTGAGCATGATCAAATTGATATAGATGTTATTCAACTGGTCAAGAAAGAATTTTCACAACATATCGGCAATATCAACTCCTTTCAATGGGCAACTACCCGTCAAAATGCCCTACTTGCTCTAGATCATTTTATTTCTAACATCTTACCTCACTTTGGCGATTATCAAGATGCTATGGTTTATGGTTCAGATTTTATGTTTCATAGTCTGCTCTCACCTTATTTAAATTGTGGATTGTTGTTGCCAAAAGAAGTGTGTGACGCTGCTCAAACAGCCTATTACAGCAGACAGGCTCCCTTAAATGCAGTAGAAGGATTTATTCGGCAGATATTAGGGTGGCGGGAATATGTGCGTGGAATATATTGGTTATCTATGCCTGACTATAGCGATCAAAATATCCTTCATGCCAGCACGCCGCTGCCACAATATTACTGGACGGGTAATACAAAAATGGCATGTATGGCCGAGTGTTTCAGAAATACCTTTGCACATGGCTATGCTCACCATATTCAGCGTTTAATGATTACAGGCAACTTTGC
>NZ_JBWZNA010000018.1:0-86411 GCF_056725885.1 Acinetobacter sp. GRABPA_MV_2 | reverse complement strand
ATTGTGTGGGAAAAATATATTTGTAGGAAATAAATATAAAATAGTAAGCTATGATTTGAATCTTTAAATTTAATAGAAAAAACTATACAACCGAAGGGTAATCAATTAAACAAAATTAAAATAGAACAAGCTCCTCCTAATTAACTTTTTATAACAAGATTTTGTGTCTGACTTTATATTGGAACCATGTTTGATAGAATTAATTTAATAAGATTATTTTTATAATTGGAAAAATCTCTTTTTTCTTCTACAAATTTCAGTTGGATATGTATGACAAATGGAGACTATATGTTATAAATGTTGAATAGGCATGATTTTTGCTTGTTTTATGGAAAATGAAATATATGAAATTATCTGTTGGATTGAAAGTAGCGAATTCTCTATCGTTAACACCTCAATTGCAGCAGGCGATTCGTTTGTTACAACTCTCTAGTTTAGAGCTTGAACAGGAAATTCAGATTCAACTAGATAGTAATCCTTTGCTTGAAAAAATAGAAGAAGAGTCGTTAACGGAAAGTCTGTCTACATTAGAAAATAAAGAATCGGATGATTTAACAACGGAACTAAATGCAAACCATTTGCCTGATGATTTGCCCGTTGATACTGAGTGGGATGATGTTTATACCCATCAATCAACAGCTTTAGCTACTCCAGAATTTGAAGAGCGGGAAGATAATCGCCAAGTTCAATTATCTCTTAAGGAACATATTTTAGAACAAGTTAATCTTTTGCATTTTTCTAAAATTGATCAATTAATTGCTTATTGTATTGTTGATGCATTAGATGATAAAGGTTTCTTGGATGCTGAAATTGAAGAAATAATTTTAGCTGCACAACAATTATTGAATGAAATGGATATCGAGGAGGAGATTGAGGAGGATGAAGTTTTAGTTGTCTTAAAACACATTCAACGACTGGATCCTTTAGGGATTGGTTCGCGTAATTTAGCGGAATGTTTAAAGATACAGCTAGAGTTTCTACCAAAAGATGTTGAATATCTAAACGAAGCAAAAAATCTATTACAGTATTATGAGCTTTTGATAGCTAATGATCTTAATAAATTACTTAAACAAACTGGTTTAACGAAAGACCAATTAAAGTTTGCAATCAATCTTTTAAAAACGTTAAAACCTTATCCTGGAATGGATTTTGATAAGCAAGAATCTGATTATCAAATTCCCGATGTGGTGGTTTCAAAAAAAGATTTACATTGGCAGGTTCAGTTAAACCCAGATGTACTTCCTAAATTAAGAATTAATTCTTTTTACTCTAGTATGATTCGTAGAGCAGATCAGAGTGAGGATAATTTATATTTACGTAATCAAATGCTTGAGGCGAAAAACTTTATCAAAAGCATTGATGAAAGGCATAAAACGTTATTAAAAGTAGCTTCTTGTATTGTGGAGCATCAAAAAGCCTTTTTGGAAATAGGTCCTGAAGCAATGAAGCCGCTAGTTCTTCGAGATGTGGCAGAAGAAGTCGAATTGCATGAATCTACAGTTTCTCGTGTAACTACAAATAAATATATGCTTACGCCTCGTGGTCTATTTGAGCTGAAATATTTTTTCTCTAGTCATGTAGGAACAACAGCAGGAGGAGAGGCCTCTTCTACCGCAATTCGGGCAATGATTAAGAAACTAGTCGCAAATGAAAATCCACGTAAGCCTTTGTCAGATAATGTAATTGCTACATTATTAAAAGATGAGGGAATTGAAGTGGCTCGAAGAACGGTCGCAAAATATCGAGAATCGTTACATATTCCTTCGTCCTCTGAAAGAAAAGTCTTGATCTGAATTTTGAAGTATGGCTATTCTAGAGATTCATTATGACGAAATAATGAAATTTCATTTTCACCAAGAGAGTAACTAAAATGGTTTAATTGTTCCTAGATTTCTTTTGATGGCATTAAATCGTTTTAGTTCTTCTTTAGATAACCTAAAAAAGGTGAGGGATAGAATTATGCAATTAACGATTCGTGGACATCATTTAGCAATTACACCAGCTATAGAAGAAAATATTAAATCAAAATTTAATCAGTTAACGAAACACCTGGATCAGGTGAATAGTATGCAAATTAAATTAACAAAAGATCATCAAATTGATAAGCGCTCTCATAAAGGTAGTTCGAACCATGTTGCAGAAGCTATTGTAAGATTGCCGGGAATTGAGCTGTTTGCTCAGGCAACTGCTGATGATATGTATACTTCAATTAAAAAACTAACTGAAAAATTAAAAAAACAATTATTAAAATATCGGAAAATGCAGTGTACTTATTCGCAAGTCGCTGTTTCTATTTAATAAGTTTTATATAATTAAGAGAGGCTTGAAATATAGCCTCTTTTTTATTGATAAAATATAAACACGTACTGAATTCTTTGAAAAAGTTATAGTAAAATACTTCGTTTTACACCTTAGGTTGTGTCAGAGGTCTTTGCAATGAATAGTGAACAGCTCACTCAAATTTTAAAAGAAGCTTTCCCTGAAGCGGAAGTAGCGGTGAGCGGACAGGCCGGAAAATTTGACCTCCGTATTGTGGATGATCAATTTGACGGTAAGCGTACTGTTGCTCGCCAACAATTAGTTTATGCACCATTAAATACTTATATTGCAAGTGGCGAAGTTCACGCGGTGACAATTCGTGCAATGACCAAAGATGAATGGCGTAAAGCAAGCCTTTTCGGAGCTTAAATATTAATGGATAAATTTTTAATTACGGGCGGTGTTAAGCTCGACGGGGAAGTGCGCATTTCTGGTGCTAAAAATGCAGCTTTACCATTACTTGCTGCAACTATTCTTGCAGACTCTCCAATTACGATCACTAATGTTCCAAATCTTAAAGACGTAAATACTTTGGTCAAGTTGATTGGTGGGTTAGGGGTTACAATCGGCTATGAAAATGACACAGTAAAAGCTGATACCTCTACTTTAGATAATCAGTTTGCTCCTTATGAATTAGTAAAAACAATGCGTGCTTCAATTTTGGTTTTAGGACCCTTATTAGCACGTTACGGTAATGCAAAAGTTTCTTTACCTGGTGGTTGTGCAATTGGATCACGTCCAGTTGATCAACATTTAAAAGCTTTAGAAGCTTTAGGTGCACATATTGAAGTTGAAAATGGTTATGTCCATGCTTCAGTTGAAGGTCGTTTAAAAGGTGGTGAAGTTGTTTTTGATATGGTTACCGTTGGCGGTACTGAAAACATCTTGATGGCTGCTGCACTAGCTGATGGTGTTACGACAATTCGTAATGCAGCTCGTGAACCTGAAATCACTGACCTTGCTCAAATGCTCATTAAAATGGGTGCGAAGATTGAAGGACTTGATACTGATACTCTTGTTGTAACAGGCGTAGAAAGTTTGCATGGCTGTGAATATGCCGTTGTAGCTGATCGTATCGAAACGGGTTCTTATTTGGCCGCTGCTGCAATTACGGGTGGTCGTGTCAAAACTACACATACCGATCCCGCATTACTTGAATCTGTTTTAGATAAGTTTGAAGAAATGGGTGCTGAAGTCACTCGTGGTGATGATTGGATTGAACTTGATATGTTAGGCAAACGCCCTAAAGCCGTAAGTTTTAGAACTTTGCCACATCCAGAGTTTCCAACAGATATGCAAGCTCAGCTTATGGCGGTAAACGCTATTGGTCGTGGATTTGCAACTATCTCTGAAACGATTTTTGAAAATCGTTTTATGCATGTTCCTGAATTGTCACGTATGGGCGCTAATATTCAGGTTGAAGGTCATGATGCTGTCGTAACTGGAGTAGAAACTTTACAGGCTGCACCTGTAATGGCAACGGATTTGCGTGCTTCGTTCTCTTTAGTTTTAGCAGCTTTAGTTGCAGAGGGAGATACCTTAATTGACCGTATCTACCATATTGACCGTGGTTATGAGCATGTCGAAGAGAAACTTCAAGGTTTAGGTGCCAAAATTAAGCGAGTAAGTTAATGAATGATGTAAGAAACGATGATCCTAATTTTGATGTGATGGGCAATTTTGATCATGGTTTGACCTTGGCACTCAGTAAAGGCCGTATCTTAAAAGAGACGTTACCTTTACTAGCTACAGCGGGTATTAATTTGCTCGAAGATCCGGAAAAGTCCCGTAAACTGATTTTTCCTACTACGCATAAGCAAGTACGTATTTTAATTCTACGTGCATCTGATGTACCTACCTATGTAGAGAATGGCGCAGCAGATCTAGGTGTAGCAGGTAAAGATGTGTTGATGGAACACGGTGCTCAGCATGTATATGAGCTACTTGACCTGAAAATCGCTAAGTGTAAATTGATGACTGCTGGTAAAGTGGGGATGGAGCGTCCAAAAGGCCGTTTAAAAATTGCCACGAAATATGTCAATCTTACACGTCAATATTATGCAAGCCTAGGTGAGCAAGTCGATGTGATCAAGCTCTATGGTTCTATGGAGCTGGCGCCTTTGGTCGGTTTGGGCGATTACATTGTGGATGTTGTTGATACGGGTAATACGCTAAGAGCGAATGGTCTTGAGCCATTAGAGGAGATCTGCAAAGTCTCTTCACGTTTAATTGTAAATAAAGCCAGTTTTAAACGTAAGCAAACTCTATTAAACCCAATCATTTCACAGCTCGAGCAAGCTGTTCAATCACGTTAAAAGCAATTTCCCATCATGCTTTTGTGATAGTTGCTTCAGATGATGCCCACAAGCGCTTAGAAAAAGAGTAAACTTGTTTTTTCTTTTTCGCCTTGTGGGTAAATTGATGCGACGTTTATCGACTCAAGATCAGAACTTCAAACAGGTTTTTGCTGAGCTTTTAGCATTTGAAACCGTGAATGATCTTAATTTAGTGCAAACAGTAGATCAAATTATTGCTGATGTTCGTCAGCATGGTGATGATCATGTTTTAAAGCTTACTCAACAGTTCGATCGACATCCTGCGCATCAATTTTCAGATTTAGAGTTATCTCAACAACAGCTTAAAACTGCTTTTGATAATTTAAGCCCAGAAATTCGCGATGCTCTTCAGTTAGCAGCAACTCGTATTCGTACATTTCATGAAGCTCAAAAACAAGATAGCTGGACTTATGTAGATGATTTGGGCAATACATTAGGGCAAAAAGTCACGCCTCTAGACCGTGTGGGTATTTATGTACCAGGTGGTTTAGCATCTTATCCGTCTTCAGTTTTAATGAACGCTGTACCCGCCCACGTTGCTGGTGTACCTGAAATTATTATGGTTGTTCCTGCGCCAAATGGTGAACTAAATCCATTGGTTCTCGCTGCGGCTTACCTTGCGGGAGTTAGTCGAGTATTCACCATTGGGGGGGCGCAAGCAGTAGCGGCTCTTGCCTATGGTACTCAGACCATTCCACCTGTAGATAAAATCACTGGTCCGGGGAATCGTTTTGTAGCAGCTGCTAAACGTGCTGTGTTTGGTCAAGTCGGCATCGATATGATTGCCGGACCTTCTGAAATTTTAGTATATGCAGAAGGTGAGAATAATGCAGATTGGTTGGCTATGGATGTCTTATCACAAGCTGAACATGACACTGTGGCTCAAGCTATTTTTATAACTCCAAATGAAGCTTTGCTTAATGCAGTCGAGTTGGCAATTGAAAAGCATTTAAATGAATTGCCAAAGGCAGATATCGCTCGAACTTCAATTAAAAACCGTGGTGCTTTGGTATTAGTTAAAGACCGCGCAGAAGCAATTGAGTTAATTAATCAGGTTGCACCAGAGCATTTGGAACTGTGCTTAGATGATGCTGAAGCCATGAGCGAAGAGATTCGTCATGCTGGAGCAATTTTCATGGGACGTTATACACCTGAAGCAATCGGTGACTATTGTGCGGGTCCAAACCATGTATTGCCGACATCAGGAACTGCTCGTTTTTCTTCTCCGTTAGGCGTTTATGATTTCCAAAAACGTTCGAGCTTGATTATGTGTTCGAAAGATGGAGTTAAAACGTTAGCTAAAACAGCCGACATATTAGCTGTCCAAGAGAACTTAGATGCCCATGCACGCTCAGCTCGCTATCGTTATCAATAAGCTTATAAACCTTGCAGTTTTTTAATTATTACTCAGGGCTGATTTTCAGCCCTTTTTTGAGATAAGACCATGACTTTATCTACAGCACAAATGCGCTTTTGGAGTCCAGAAGTTCGTGAATTAGAGCCTTATGTTCCGGGTGAGCAACCTAAAATTCAGAATTTATTGAAACTCAATACGAATGAAAATCCATATCCGCCATCACCAAAAGTAGTTGAAGCGGTTCTAGCTGTTTTAACTCATCAAGCTGATGCATTACGTTTATATCCCGATCCAGATGCTACAGCTTTAAAGCAAGCAATTGCTAAACAACAGAATATTGAAGTATCTCAAGTTTTCGTTGGAAATGGCTCTGATGAAGTACTTGCTCATATTTTTAAAGCATTTTTTCTTCAAGACGAACCTATTCTTTATCCAGATATCACTTATAGCTTTTATCCAGTTTATAGTCAGTTCTTTGGAACAAAAACTAAAGAAATTCCGCTCAATGAAAATTTTGAGATTGAAGTTAAAGATTACGCGCAACCAAATGGTGGGGTTATTATTACCAACCCTAATGCTCCAACAAGTATTGCACTAGGCTTAGCCGAAATTGAACAAATTTTAAAAGCTAATCCAGATCGGGTGGTTGTCATTGATGAAGCTTATGTTGATTTTGGTGCAGAATCAGCGGTGAGTTTAGTAAATCGCTATGAAAATCTGGTTGTGTGCCAAACAACTTCAAAATCTCGCTCTCTTGCGGGTTTACGCGTTGGCTTTGCGATTGCTCAGTCTCATTTAATTGCGGCTCTTGAAGCTGTCAAAAATAGTTTTAACTCATATCCTATTGACCGTTTTGCAATTGCAGCCGCGGTAGCTTCTTTTGAAGATCAGGCTTATTTTGAAGAACAATGTCAAAGAGTTATTTCTAGTCGTGAAAAGCTAGTAGATGATTTAACTGCTTTGGGCTTTAAAGTTTTACCTTCTAAAGCAAACTTTATTTTTGCTTCTCACTCATCGCATGATGCAGGTCAGCTTGCACAGCAATTACGTGAGCAGGGCATTATTGTGCGCTATTTCAATAAGCCTCGTATTAATCAATTCTTGCGAATTACTGTAGGAACTGATGAGCAAAATGAGCGTTTAATACAAACATTAAAACAAGATATTCTCTAAATTTTACTCTGCTGTGCTGTTCATCAAGTTCAGCATAGCAGAGACTTTATCAAGACTTTCTTGATATTCTGCTTCTGCATTTGATGCAATTGTAATACCTCCACCAGCCCATAAAGAAAGCTGATTCTGATATTGTTGAAAACTGCGGATAAGAATATTCCAGCGGCCTGTTCCATCAAAATTGAAATACCCTAATGTCCCGCAATATGCACCTCTTGCTTCTTCTTCCAACTCTTCAATAATTTGCATTGCCCGAATTTTTGGGGCACCTGTGATTGAGCCTCCGGGTAAGGCTGAAAGCAACATTTGCATAGGATTGATATCGTCTTTAAGAGTCGCAACGATCTCGCTTACCATGTGATGTACTTGATTAAAACTTTCAATCTCGAATAGTTTTGTCGTTTTTACAGATCCTGTATTGGCATAAATGCTCAAATCATTACGTAATAAATCGACAATCATCACGTTTTCAGCTTGGTCTTTTGGAGAGTTTTTTAAGGTTTGTTTAGAAATATAATCTTTTTCTATATTTTCATAGCGAGGCATTGTGCCTTTAATAGGTCTAGTTTTAATTTGTTTATTTTGATTAAATTCGATGAAAAGCTCGGGAGAGCAACTTAATAACTCAAAATCATCTAATTTTAAATAACCTGCATATGGAGCATTTGTAAGTTTCCATAGATCTTTAGCTTTATTTAATAAGGATCCTGAAAATTTAGCTTTAAACTCTTGGGTTAAATTAATTTGATAGCAGTCTCCAGCCTTAATATATTCTTGTATTTTATAGAAAGCATTGAGGTATTGTTTTTTAGACCATCGGGGTTGAATGGTGGTTTTTAATTCAAATATATTTTTAGAGTTATCAGAAATAAAATTCTGTATTTTATTTTCAATATATGAGAATAGGCAAAGAGCATCTACTTCATCACTAAAAAAATACCAGTCATTATCTATATATTTTAAAAAAGAACGATATTGGCCTATGAATAAAGAAGGTTGTATATGATTTTTACCCTTAATAAATTGATGCGCACTGAAATCATAACTGATAAAGCCAATATAACCTCCCATAAAACTTGTTATAGTCTGAATATTATTTTTTGAATTAACTTCTTTAAACTGAATGAAATCTATTAATTGGTTTGGTTTTGATATATTTTTATATTCATCAAAGTTTTGACGCTCAAATTCTAAATAATTTTCATCTTGAATTAGAATATATTGTTGAGGAAGAAATCCAATAATTGGATTGTTGTTATCATTTAAATAAATAAGCCCATTTAATCCGTCTAATTTTTTTAAAATATCGGCAGCATTTTTACCATGTAAAGAGATTTTTTTCTTTAACTGAGACATTTTTAAATAAGAGACAGCGGTTAAGGAGAGAGTAATTAGTTTACTACAAGTTGTAGTTCATCAATAGAAAGTCTTTTAACTGATAATCTTTTTTGCTGATAAAATGAACGAAAATTTAACTTAGGATTTATGGTTTTTAGCAGGGTTTATTAAGAAAAACTTGAGCGTACCGTTTGTCGGGTAGTTGGCAAAAAATGCACAACACTAGTTGAACAAAAATTAACGTAGATGTAATTTAGTAATTGCTAAGCAAACCTACTCAAGGATTGGAAGTTTCGGTTGCCATATAAAGAAAAATGCAACTTGAGACAATGAGAGTGGTTAAGTCAAAAAATAAATGCTCTTGGGAGAGTGCTCAATGAAAATGTTTACTAAACTTGCTTTAGTTTCTTCTTTAGCTATCAGCGCAAATGCAATGGCAATGCAGTCAATGGATGATGCTGCACTTAGTGCTGCTACAGGTCAAGATGGTATTAATATCGGTATCGCTTTAGGTGCTGGCGGTATTTCTATCGATAAAGTATTTATTCATGATAATGATGGTTTAAACCCTACTACAGGTATTACTGGTGCTGCAGCAACTGCAGGTGCGATTGTAGTAAGTGGAGTAGAGGTTACACAGGTTGATCAAACTGCTAATTTGTTAGACCTTAAAATTGACAGCGTTGGTGCTTCGGGTACAAACGGCGCGTTTTTAAACGTTGCTGCAAACGTGGGTGCTGTTAATGTAAGTGTTGGTTCTATTGGTGTGGGTACTTCTGGTACTTTAAATACAACTACTGCTGTACGTGGTATTACTGAAACTGCTCCAACTGAAATTATCTCTGGTTTAGATTTGTCTCTAGGTGCAATTTCAGCGAATGTACAGTTAGGTTCTACTCCACAAGGTGCAATGATTAAAGTGAATTCAAGCTTACAGGGTGGTTTAACCTTATCTAACTTCGGTATTAAAGATGCTGCAGGTGGTGGTGAAATCTTCTTGGATAAAGTTATGGTCCGTGGCGCTGGTAATACGACTGGTGATTTAGATGTTGATGCTAACATTTCAGTTGTACCAACCGGTTTAAAAATTCAAAATAATAGTGCACAAGGTATGAATGTTTATGTACAAGGCGTACATTTAGGTGCCGCTGCTAATGCTTCAATTGGTGATGTTGAGATTCAAGGTTTAAATGTAGGAACTTCTACAATTACAATTTCAGGTCACTAATCTGAGTTTTTAATAAAAAAGCGCGTTTATTACGCGCTTTTTTATTTATTAATTGACTAATATATAAAAATATATTTCTTATTGATAAAAATAAGCTGTTAAATTAAAAATCTATTTAAACGAATCACACAAGTCTCTCTATTTTCATAAAACTAAACGTTCATCAAAAAAAAGTAAAAAAAGGCTGTTTTTTTCAAAAAAAAAAGGTATCTTCATCACACAGGGATGTAGAGCTATTGCTCTAAGAATAAAATGAATAAGGCCAGTTAGGCCACCATTTAGAACAAGTGCTTATGTTAGAGATTGCTTTAGGCTCAGCATTGATATATTACTTTGCGACAGAAGCCTTCGAAATAGAAAAAAAACCACCGGGAACTGTTTATTATACAGAGACCGCCGATTCACGTAATTTATCTTTTCGCCGTAATCATATTGAACCAGTTCAGATTAAACCAGCTGTAGAAGATCAGTTCCGAGGTATTGTTCGACAAGCTTATGACTATAGCTGTGGTTCAGCTGCTCTTACTACACTTTTAAATGGTTATGTGGGAACTAGTTTGACTGAACAGCAGACTATGAGCGGTTTACTACAGTATGGTGAATATCAACGTATTATTGAACGTCGAAGCTTCTCACTACTTGATATGAAGCGCTTTGTTACTGCTATTGGTTTGGATAGTGGCGGTTATCGAGGGGAGTTTTCGGATTTAGTCAATCTTGGACAACCTGCAATTGTTCCAATTTCTTATGCTGGTTTTAAACATTTTGTCGTATATAAAGCTTATAAAGATGGACGAGTCTATGTTGCTGATCCTGCATTAGGGAATATCAGCTTTGATGAAAATCGTTTTAAAGAGGTTTGGGATAATAATACATTATTCGTTGTTTCTGTTCCTGAATCTCAACGTAAAGACCTATTGGCCTTAAAAGACTCAGATATGCGTCATGTGGAAGATGCAACTGTTAACCGTTATGCCTTTGTGGATGTGCAATATCCAACATTCAATTATGACCGTTTAGCAAATAAAGCATCAACTATGCGTAGGGTACTGGATAAAGACCCAAATTCTGCAACCTATAATCAGCCAATTGAAACATATATGCGTCTTTACTATAAACGTAAATAATCAAATATGAATTGAGTAAAATAAATACATTAGGTGGGAAGAAACATGAATAATCGATGGATGAAGATGAGTGTGTTGGCATTAAGTATGAGTGCTATTACGGGCACACTTTATGCAAATGACCAAGTCGCACAAACTGAAGCTGAAGCTCAAAACACCACAGTTGTTTCTGATGCGAGTACAGGATCAGTAGTAACATCAGCAACAGATTCAGTTCAAGAAACGAGTACAACTCCAGCTACAGATGTTGTAACTACTGAACCTGCTCCTGTTGAGGCAGCAAATACTGGAGCTAATCAAGCTGCTACTGCTTTACAGAAAAAAGAAGGTGATGCGACTCAAGAAACAAATTTACAAGAAGTATTTACTTCAAATGAACGCCAATATTCATTGATTAAAAGAGGTGTATTTTCAGCCTATTACGATCTTGATTACACCTATTATCGCGATACTCGAATTGATTTAGCTTTAGCTGATGATTCATCTCAACTTAACCGTTTACGTGTTGAAGAAGATGCGAATCATACTTTAACGAATAGTTTTACTGTTCAATATGGGATATTGGACAACTTAACATTATCTGCAACAGTTCCTTTTGTTGCAAAATCTGAAATTGTTAGGGATACAACTGCAGCGGGTTTAGGTGATATTTCTTTAGGAGCACGCTGGGAACCTTTCCCATTAAAGCAAGGCCGACTACCATTAGTACTATTCGGTAACCTATCAACAAAAACTGGGGATAGCCCTTACGAAATTGGTTTAGATGAGCTTTCAACAGGTAAAGGATATTACTCTGTTGGGGTAGGAGCAAGTACGCGTAAATATATTGATCCAGTGGTTTTATTTGCCTCGGCATCTGCCAATTATGGATTTAAAGAAACGGGTTTAAATCAGGCACGTGGTGGCGGGGCGAATGGTCCTCGTTATCTAGAGAGTTTTGACCCTGGTATTAGTGGTGGTTTCTCTTTCGGTTTTGCTTACTCATTTAACTATGACGTTTCATTAACCATGTCATATCAACAAAGCTTTAACATGGATGCTGAGTTCCAGTTTAAGGATGGCGAGTCATATCAGTCGCCAGATCAAAGTAGTGCGATGTTGTCCTTTGCTTTAGGTGTACGTGTTTCACCTGAAACGATTGTTAATGGCACAGTCGGTATTGGTTTAACCGAAGATGCACCAGATGTTTCGCTTGGTCTATCTTTCCCGTTAGATTTTATAGGCTTTGGCAAAAAAACAAAATAAGGAGATAGGCAGGTGAAATATCCTAAATTATGTCCTTTAACGGCGGCAATTGTGATCTCCGGTTTTTCTAGCTTTGCCAACGCTCAATTAGGACAAAACCTAGCTGTTGATATCCGTTCACTATCGATGGGGAATGCTGTAACTGCAGATCCGCCTGGTATTAGTGCAATTCACTTTAACCCTGCGGCTTTAGCGAAAATTGATGGGTTACAGACAGATGTGCAAGGAATTTTAGCGAACTTTGATATTCAACGTGAGTTCTCGGCCCCCCCTGGTTATAACGTTTTTGGCTACTCAGATGACCCTCTTGTTTGTAATGATGGCCCAGAAGTTACAGCTAATATTTGTACTGATTTTAAAGGCCCTGTACGTGGTGATGTTGAATACGCTAGCTTATATATTCCAATTCTAAAAAAAATGGTTGATTTAGGAGAGGGGTATCCACTCGCTGCTCCTACCGCAGGGATTGCCTATAAACCACCAGGTTCAAAGTTGACCTATGCTACTGCAATTTATGCACCTTTAATTGCAGGTTTTGGAGCTGAAAATGGTAACGCTGGAAACTTTATGGGCCAGCAAGTTGCTGTTGAGCGGATTACTTATTTGTCTCCATCTTTTGGTTATCAAGTAAATGACCATTTGTCGATCGGTGCCTCTGTGGGTATGTCTTATAACGCGCTTGCCATGAAAACCGATTTACGTTTTCCCAATGATATGATTGGGGTGTTGCGTATGGTTGATGATGTTGTGTGTGGGCCCTTCAAAGACAATAACGATATGATTACTAATCTATTGCTATTTGGCTTATGTAATACTCAAGAAGGTATGAATCCATTCAAGAAAATGGGATCACTTCAAGTTTCTATGGAGCAGTCTTTAAGCCCAAGCTATAACTTGGGACTAATGTGGGAACCGACAGACGATTTTGGCTTTGGTATGGTTTATCAAAGTGCTGCTAAAATGCGTATGAAAGGGAAATACCTAATTAATAATGCTAAGGCTCCTCAAGAATTAATTAAAGGCTTAAACTCATCAGCTACAGGTCAGGTCTTGGCTCGAATCCTCGGTTTACCGGGGAATGTACCAAGCTCTGAGGCTGGACTGGCCGCGATGGATTTGGAATATCCTGCACATTTCCAAGCAGGGATTAAATATAAAATATTCCCTGATTTACAAGTTAACTTTGATGTGGGTTGGACTGATTATTCTGCATGGGATAAGTTCAAGTTTGAATTTGATAGACAGATTACCTTACTCAAAGTTGCCAAACTTTTATCAAATGATGTGACAGATGCATCATTAGCTTTGCCTCTAAAGTTTACCTCACCATGGAGCTGGGGTATTGGTTTAGAGTATTCCGCAACAGATCGTTTGAAGTTACGTGCTGGTTATGAGCCTCGTGCTAGCGCTATTCCAAATGACAAACGAAATACCATGATTCCAATTAATAATGCGCAGTTATTTGGTTTGGGGATTGGGTACCGATTTGATGCAGATACAGATTTGGATCTTTCAGTTGGTTTCTTACGTAGCCGCGATAATATTCCAGCAGGGACTAGTACCTTATCTAATAAAACGGGAGTTGATAATATTCTGTTAAACCCTTATGCCGGTTTGGATGTTAAAACAAATACCAAAGTTACAGTACTCGGGTTAAATTATAGAACAAAATGGTAAAATTAAATTGCGAACGGATGTCTCGACCTAGATTTGCTATTGCGATTTTTTTTGTTGCAATAGCAAGTAATTCTGCTATTTATGCGGATGGTTTTTATACGATTATTGGTCCTGATGGTCGACCAATGATTGTTCCGAGTAAAAGGGTGGAACGAACTGTTACACCGTCTAAGGTATTAACAAATCCAGAGATAAAGACGTCTCGTCCAGAACAGCAAGTATTGCCAGAAACATCTTTAAAATCAAAAGAATTGCCTAAAGTAATTACGAAATCGTCTAATACTGCACCAACTGCACCAACTGCACCAACTGCACCAACTGCACCAACTGCACCAACTGCACCAACTGCACCAACTGCACCAACTGCACCAACTGCACCAACTGCACCAACTGCCTTGATAAAGAATCAATCTACGGTTTCAAAACATACAAAAATAAGTAAAGAAGAATCAAAAATTATTGATCAGAAGTCTAGTTTATCGACTACTAAAGAAAAAACAGTGATAGAGGATTCTGCCTCCCAGCAAAAGATTGTAGAAAAAGTAGAAGTTAATTCACTTCCACCCTTGTCTAAGGATATCGTTACTTCATCAGCACCAGTAGCACCAAAAAACGATGAGATGCAGTACACTACCATTGATGGTGTGGAATACGTTAATAATGAATATTTAGAGAATCAAGAGTTTAATCTAGAAGGGAAAAAACGTTTTTATATTATGCCTGACGGTTTAGGTCGTACTGAATCTATTGAGCGTAAAAAAGGTGTTGGTCAGTCTATCCTTGATAACGTATTGCACCGATCTCAAGAAGATCAAGCCACCTCTGTGGTATTAGCTCCTACTTATGTGAGACTTTCGCACAAAGAGTTAGCAAGCACTTTTGAAAATGATTTGTGTTTTATTAATGGCTATAACAAATCAATAAAAAAGCTAAGCCAGAATAAAGAAGTTGGGTTATGGCCGAGAAAACCTCTTAAAGAAAAGTTTGAATACGAGGTCGTAAAAATAGATTCTTCTATTAAGAATATACAAGTAGCTTCCTATGCCACAACCAATGATAAGCCTGTATATTATTGGCCCCTCGCTGTTTTCTTGGATGAAAAGGGTTGTGTTATAGAAGGTGCTAGTGGTTTTAAAAGTAAGTCGTATCCTGCGACGATTTTACAACATGCATCGATTTTAGGTGTTTTACAGGTGCCAGAACGTACACACTATATTATGTTAACGCCTTTATCTTCGGCTGTGGATATGCCGGATCAAGAACTATCTAATCAGGGACAAATTAAAATTTCGGTATTACGTTAAAAATAAATAGGAATGATGATGAGTAAAAATTTTTTATTACCTTTTGCATTATCCACATTGGCAATTCTATTAAATGGTTGCGGTGGTGGTGGCTCAACAATTAATGAAGATCCTACACAAGGTGGCGGTGAGATTCCGACCACTAATTTAGACTGTACTGCATCAGACGATACTTGTTTAAATTTTGTATTAGATTATCCAGTGGAAGGCTTAAATTTTGATTGTAGTATGTCACCTAATCAGCGTTACATTACATTATTAGAGGTTGACCCTGAAACGAATAAGAAACTTAATGCTGTCACTGGAGCTTGTAGCATCAGCAGCAGCAGATCGGATGAAACGATTAGTTTGTATTTACAAGGCAGTAATACCCACAAGATTGCGTTAGGTACTATAAAACTTGATACATTAGGAAAATATGGGGCAACTCATTTAACAGTTTTGGATATGGCGACAGCATTAACTGGACAACCTCCAGCTTCAATGAGTAATGCTGATCCAACTATTAAAGTGGCTATGGCTTTAGTTAAGTTATTCCAAAGTATTGGTGTTGAACGTGGAGATAATGTGGTAGGTGATTTACAACCAACCCAATTTACTCAAGATAAGAAAAACCTGTTGACTAATTTGACACAAGATATAACCGCAACAGAATGGAAGAATGGGCAATATGCAACCCTTCTAAAACCTTGGTTAGATGTAAACAAAGTGTCTGATGCACAAGCTTATGCACTTGTGGTTCAAGTCACAAACTTAGCAAATGCAGCATTATTACAGGCGACTGAAGCGACTTATGCGGGATTTGTAGACCCTGTAAATTCTCCACTACCGCTTGGGTTTTATGGTTGTAATCAGGCATTAGTAGATTGCTTTAATAAATCTACCAGTAATTTACGTCATATGATGGCCAACATGTTCGTGCTGACTGACCGTGAAGGTTATGCAATGGGTTATGGCTTACAATGGCGTGGTGATGCTACTTTATATAAAGATAAGGATGGAAACGTGACTGGTGTAGCTCCACCAGTTTTATTGTGGACCAAAGCTAAACCAATACAAATGGTCGTTGCTGCACATCAAAATGGCTGGTTTAACCCAATTTCAAAAGATATTCAATCGACTCAGCCATTACGTTTAAGCGTTGATAGTAATGCAAATAATGATTTGCAAATCTATCAAGGCAAGTTTATGAATGATTATGCGGTTGCGGGCAGTGAAGGTTTTTATAAGCAGTTAACACGTTCCACCACAGGAAATATTCAACATTATGGTTTATGGCGTCAAACAGTAGGCACAGAAAATTATAAGGGTTCACTCGATATTATTAAAGTCAATCCGATTAGTTATCTTGGAAAAGAAATTTTTAAAACAGCAGCAAACGTGAGTTCTGGTCAACGTTATGTCTTCCCATTATATGCGACTTTAACATTCCGATTTGATACTACTGGGATAGCTCCTATCGATTTAGGCATTGTCGTTGATGAAAAAGGAAATATTCGTACGGATATTAAACCAAATGCAACTGCAACGGATATGTCTGGTCAGTGTGCAACGGTAGCAGACAGTAGCTTAATTGATAGTAATGGTGTGCAACAATACCGACTTGGTACTACAGGAGGTACACAGTCATCGGATAATGATAGCTCTATTCCTGTTCGTATGATTTTATCACACCCTCAGTTAGGTAACCTTAATGGGATTTTGATGGGACTTAACTCTGTAATAAAGCCAGATTCTGACCCGGAAGATAAGATAGATGACTCAATTTCAGTGGGTGGAGCAAAGATTAACCTCTATAACTTATTAGCAGGCCAAAACAGCAGTAATAGTATTAATTTAAGTGATTATCAGAATGAGACTGCGCGTTGGGTTAATGCCTATGCTTCCTATCAAGCTGTTTATAATAATATTAAGGATATTAGTCCAGCACCAACAGATGCTGAAAAAGCTTTGGCCGAACGTAGGAAGGGTACAGTGTCCATTAAACTAGCGGATCAGTCTATTCCAGCTTGTAATGCAATTAAAACTAAGTCTTAACCTATTAAACAAATAAAAAAGACCGCTTAGCGGTCTTTTTTATTTGTTTAATTAATTAACCCGTATGGTCTAAGCGAGTCCCCAAAGTTTCAAGATGTGTTGGAAAAACTTGTTTCTTACGATCTTCAAAATAATGTCTTAAAGTATGTTCAACACTAGGAAAGGCGAGTTCTCCCCATGGAATTTCATGCTCTTCAAATAGACGACTCTCGATGCTTTCTTCACCTGCACCAAAAATTCCATCTTTCAGCTGTGCTTTGAAAAGAACATAAATTTGACCAATACGCGGAATATTGTACATGCAATAAAGTTGTTCTATTTCTATCTCGGCTTCTGCTTCTTCACGAGTTTCACGTGCTGCACCTTGTTCCATGGTTTCAAATAATTCCATATAACCAGCAGGTAATGTCCACAAACCATAACGAGGTTCAATCGCACGACGACAGAGTAATACTTTGTCTTCCCATAACGCTAAGGCACCGCAGATTACTTTGGGGTTTTCATAATGAATATTTCCACAATGAGTACAAACACGGCGTACTTTATGATCACCTAAAGGAATTTTTTGTTCGGTTTTATGCCCACACGCTACACAGAAACTCATAATTATCATCGAGTATAGAGATGCCTCAGCATAACTGAATTTTTAGACTTACGCATCAACTCTATTCCCTAACTTTGATTTTCAGATATGATGCAAAGAGAGACAGAATAATAGGTGAATGGTATGGAAGAGCACTTGCTAACACAAAAGTTACAGCAAAGATTGCGCTTTTCCACCCGCATACAAGAAGCACAAGCAGCAGTACTCATTGCAATTACGAATGAAAATGATCCAAAGGTACTGCTTACACGCCGTTCAATACATATGAACAACCATGCGGGGGAAGTTTCTTTTCCTGGTGGAAAGCGTGACCCCAGTGATACGAGTAATATTGTTGTAGCGCTAAGAGAAGCTCAAGAAGAGACGGCTTTAAATCCGTTTGATGTACAGTTGTTAGGTGATTTACCGATGCAGCGTGCAAGAAGTGGTTTGTCTGTAAAACCCATCGTTGGGCTTATTCCCCCTGAGGTGACTTTAGTACCTCAGCCTACCGAAATTGATCGAATTTTCTTTGTCCCGTTACAGCAACTTATTGAAACGCGTCCGACACCCTATGAAGTACGGTATGCTCATCAGTCTTTATATTTTCCAAGCTTACAGATTGATAATGAAATTATCTGGGGTTTAACTGCTCGTATGTTGGTTGCTCTTTTTAAATATGGATTGGGTTATCAAAAAGATTGGCCATTTTTACTTAACTCACCAACCTTTGGAATGCCAAAGTTTTCTCATAAAAAATAAAGATCAGGATTGATAAATTATGATGTATAGCTATCAAGGACAGCACCCCAAAGCATTACATGAGCCATGGGATGGCTGGGTTGCTCCAACTGCAACGCTTATTGGGCAGGTAGAACTAGGCCGTCAGGTCAGTATTTGGTTTGGTGCAGTAGTTCGTGCCGATAACTGTGTAGTTCGAATTGGTAATTTTTCTAATATTCAAGAAAATTCTGTCTTGCATACCGATGCTGGACTTGAGCTAAATATTGGTGAATATGTCACAGTCGGTCATAAAGTCATGCTGCATGGTTGTACGATTGGTGATAATAGTTTGATTGGTATGAACGCCGTAATTTTAAATCGGGCTGTAATCGGTAAAAATTGTATTATTGGCGCTAATGCTCTAATTCCTGAAGGGAAAGTAATTCCGGATAACTCAGTGGTGATGGGCTCACCTGGTAAAATTGTCAAAACATTAGATGAAGATGGCGCGGCCAAAATACGATTGAGTGCACTGTATTATGCTGAACACTTTAAGAACTATGCAGATTTGAAAGAGTTCAACTTTTAAAATTTTTAATAAGTTATTTTCTATGCCGAGCACAAGCTTGGCATTTTTATTTAGAGAGAGAACAACTCGCCTATCAGAGCCGAGTGGGGTATCATAACCTTCGTTTTTAATCTGATTTAATACTAAGGTTGTGCATGAAATTGCTGGCGTTGGAAACTGCAAATGAGCAGTGTTCTATTTCATTAGTCGATGAAACCCAAGAACTGTTTTTTCAACTCGATACGCGGGCGAAAGCACAAACCCAGACCATTTTGCCTATGATTGAGCAAGGGCTACAACAAACAGGTCTTGAGGTTGCAGGTCTGGATGCGATTGCCTTTAGCCGGGGGCCAGGTTCTTTTAGTGGTGTTCGAATTAATGCTGCTGTTGCTCAGGCTTTAGCTTGGTCACAAGATTTACCAGTAATTCCCGTTTCTACATTGCAAGCTTTAGCACAAGCTGCTTACCGACTTGAAGGTTTGGAGCAGGTGACTGCGGTGCTCGATGCGCGTATGAACGAAGTTTACATTGCAAGTTTTGTTCTAGATGAACAAGGAATTATGCAGTGTATTGATGAAGAAAAATTAATGAGCTATGAGCCAGCAGCAGCTTATGCAAAACATTGCTTAATTGGTTCGGGCGCAAAGTTACTTCAAGCTGATGCAGAGCATCAAACAATCACTGCAACTGCACAGGATATTGCTTCTATTGCACGTGTTTATGCTGCACAAAAGCAATGGGTGGATGCCGAACATGCTTTGCCAGTTTATTTACGTGATGATGCGTGGAAAAAAATAGCGGATCAGGGTAAAGCAAAATAAAGGCAGTACTCATGCATATATATTTTGAAGTAGATTTTCAAGAACAGGCACAGCACTACCAAGCTGTGCTTTGTTCTAGAGGTGTGACTGTCGATTTACAGCCAATTGAAAAGCTGAATGCACGGTTTTTACGCTTCAACCCTGAAATTGCCCTTTGTGTAGATGAAAACGGACTTTGGTTATCTGCTAATGGCATGAAAATGCAGCCTGACTGGAAAGCTGAAATTCCACGTTTAAAACGTGCAAGTCTTAAATCGGAAATGATTGCTCGTGCTTGTCAGTTAGGTGAAAAGCCGGTACTGGTTGATGCTACAGCGGGTTTAGGCCATGACAGCTTACTGATGGCTTATCTAGGGGCTCAAATCCAGCTCGTTGAGCGCCATCCGATTTTATTTACTTTACTTGAAGATTCAAAAGCTCAGGCGGAACGTGATCCATTTTTAAGTCAATTTATGGATCGTATTCAACTGATCTTTGCTGACTCTGGAAGCTATTTACAGCAATTACATCAAGAAGCAAAAACGGTTGATGTAGTCTATCTTGACCCGATGTTCCCACAGCGCGACCAGAATCAACAAGCAATTAAAAAACAGGCTCAAGTCAAAAAGCAGATGCAGCTTCTACATCTCCTTTTACCCGAAGATGGTGAGATGGATTTGGGGGATAATTTGCTGGTTTTGGCACAGAAAGTTGCTAAACGTGTCGTGGTTAAGCGGCCACGCCATGCTATTTTCTTGGCAAATCAAGAGCCAGCTCATCAATGGCAAGGGGATGCTTGTCGTTTTGATGCGTATTTTCAGTAGGCTTATGTAAGGTTAGGTTTTATTGCTTGAATAATGCACAAATATATGTGATATAGTTCAAAAGCATGATTGCTAAAATTCTTAGCAGGCATACACTTAAGATGCCTGTCAAAAACGAAATTTTTGAAAACCTTTTATGATTGATCTTAAACCCTCCATTAACTTTTGGCATGATTTTAAAAGCAACCAAATTGCCGGAATGTGGCTGTTTTTGGGGTCAAGACGTTCTTTACAGATTGTGCATCCATCTATTCTTCAGCTTATTGTCTGGGGAATTTTAGGAGGATGTACTAACTCTCTTTATAGTTGGCTTGTCGCTGGTCAAATCGGTGATTTTAATTCACAAGGTTTAATTGGTTATGCACTTTGGCCATTTATTGCCTTAATTGTCGGTATTTTCTTATCTCAGCGCACCAACCAACCTCGTTTGATGCTAGTACCTGCTTTACTGTGGTTGGTTCTAGATACAAATATCTTATTAATTCAATGTTTAATTCAGTATTTGGGTTCTAATGGTTATCTCAACTTTATTCCCGATGCTATTTATAACGGAATTTTACCGAGCTTATTTGTAGCTTTATTCGTGTGGCAAAGTTTAGCGGTAATTTGGGTTTTCTCACGTGAGCTTAAATGGCCATGGTGGGAACGTGCATTGGTTATGGTTGCGACTATTGCAACGATGGTGGTTTGGCAACTTTCTGTAAAAGATCAACCGATTTGGAAAGTAGAAGATACGGCTCCTACATTTGCTGAAGATGCTTTTTATGCGCAAAGTAAACTGTTAAATGATTCTTTAGAGCAAGTTCAATATGGTGAGCTCGCCAAAAGCCATTGGTACTTTTTAGGTGTTGCTGGCGATAGTTATCAAGATGTTTTTAAATCGGAAGTGGTCCGTATTAAAGAGCAGTTTGATACGCGTTTCGGAACGATTGGTCGTTCGATGATGCTGGTCAATAATCCAGATACACGAACAGAAATTCCGATTGCATCTAAAACCAGTATTGAACTGGCACTACGCCGTATGGGCCAGCAAATGAACCGTGATAGCGATGTCCTATTTCTATATATGACTTCACACGGTGAACAGAATCACTTCGAAATTGAAAATGCACCATTAGATTTAGGGCAAGTAGACCCGAAATGGTTGCGTGAAACACTTGATAAATCCGGTATTCGCTGGCGTGTGATTGTTATCTCAGCCTGTTATTCAGGAAGCTTTATTCCTGCTTTACAGTCTCCTGATACTTTAATTATTACCGCATCTGCCGCTGATAAAACTTCTTTTGGATGTAATAACGAAGCTGACTATACCTATTTCGGTCGGGCTTTCTTTGATTTGGCTATGCGAGAGCAATCGTCGATGAAAGACTCGTTTAACACAGCTAAGCAAACAGTAACCAAATGGGAAGTGGCTCAAGGTGTTGAACCTTCAGAGCCTCAGTGGATGATTGGTAAAAATATGGAACTTATGCTACCTCAATTGGAAAAGTATCTATTTCCTCAGCAAAATACAGGTAGTGTAGATATTGCTCAAACAAAAACAGAGGCTAAAAACGATGCAACTCCTGCAAAAAAACCGCTGCTTTGAGGGCGAGCAGCGTATATACCAATTTGAATCTTCTTATTTAAAAGGACCAGCGAAGTTTGGTGTTTATTTACCACCGGCAGCTTTAGAAGGTAAAGCTTGCTCAACTTTGTTTTACTTAGCTGGGTTAACGTGTACTGAAGAAACCTTTGCCATAAAAGCACATGCTCAGCATCTGGCAGCACAACTTAGTCTTATTTTGATTACACCTGATACTTCTCCACGTGGCGAACAGGTTGCGGCAGGGGATCATTGGGATATAGGTCAAGGCGCAGGCTTTTATATTAATGCCACAGAAGCACCTTGGTCTGAGCATTATCAAATGGAAAGTTATTTAATAGATGAGTTATATCCACTCATTTTAAAAAGCTTTTCTGTAAATGCTCAACAGGTTGGTATCTTTGGGCACTCAATGGGTGGCCATGGCGCATTGACTTTGGCTTTTAAATATCCTGACAAGTTTAAGTCGGTATCTGCATTTGCACCGATTTGCGCGCCAACTGAATGTGCATGGGGTGAAAAAGCTTTTAGCCATTATTTGGGTGCAGATCGTGATAGCTGGTTGGCTCATGATGCCACGGCTTTAGTCTCAAAAAATGGTGCGGTATTTAATGAAATTTTGGTGGATCAGGGGTTAGATGACCAATTTTATGAACAACTTCACCCTGAAAAATTTAAACAAGCATGTTTAAAGGCAGGACAGCCTTTAACTTTAAGACAACATGCTGGCTATGATCATGGCTATTATTTTATCCAGACCTTTATGGATGAGCATTTGCAGTTTCATGCAATCCAGTTAGAAAAAGTATCTGGCTAATTAGTTTAGTGTTGCCATTCAACTTGAAATTCTTGTTGAGCCATACGGTTTAGATGATCAAGAACAACTTTTTCTAAGTGGTTGTGGTCATCTAACTGACTATCAATAGCAACGTTTAACTGCTCTGTTTCTGGTGCAAGCGTAATTGTTGCGGTAGGCATTAAGATTTTAAAATCTTGTTCGGTTTCTTGTACTTCAAATTTGTGTTTCCAATGATTAACTAGACGTTTTGCAATGCGTTTTCCATCGTTTGTTAATAGATGAGTTGTGCTTTTCATTATCAATCCTCACATTGGTTTAATGTACCTTAACAAATTCATTTGGCCATTAGCATTCTATTGTTGCAACGTTACGTTTCATGTTTGAAATGTTGTCATTTAAGCAAGGAAGGGCGGGCCAAGTAGGTTCTTTTTTGTTATAATTTTTAGCCTCTCCTTAAACTTCTAGCCAGGTCATCCACCTATGTCCAAGCCTTATTTGATTGCTCCTTCTATTTTATCTGCCGATTTTGCTCGTTTAGGCGAAGATGTAGACAAAGTGTTAGCCGCAGGTGCAGATGTAGTGCATTTTGACGTGATGGATAACCACTATGTTCCAAATTTAACTTTTGGTGCAGGTGTATGTAAGGCTTTAAAAAACTATGGGATTACAGCTCCTGTTGATGTGCATCTAATGGTATCTCCAGTTGATCGTATTATTGGCGATTTCCTAGAAGCTGGGGCAGATATTATTACATTCCACCCAGAAGCATCTCACCACATTGATCGTTCATTACAGCTTATTAAGTCTGGTGGTGCTAAAGCAGGTTTGGTTTTTAACCCAGCAACACCATTGCATTATCTAGATTATGTACTTGATAAAGTTGACCAAATTTTATTAATGAGTGTAAACCCTGGTTTTGGTGGACAAAAGTTCATTCCAATGACTTTAGAAAAATTACGTGAAGCTCGTAAAATTATTGATGCAAGTGGCCGTGATATCCGTTTAGAAGTTGATGGTGGTGTTGGTCCTGCAAATATCCGTGAAATTGCAGAAGCTGGTGCAGATATGTTTGTTGCGGGTTCAGCAATTTTTGGTCAACCCGATTATAAAGTTGTGATTGACCAAATGCGTGCAGAGCTTGCGAAAGTAGGCAGTGTTGATGCTTAAAAAGATAGAGTTAATCTAAAATAAACTTGTGGATAACTTTGTTTATAACTGTATGGATAACTGTGTTGATAACCGTATGGATAAGATGTTGGTAAAATAAACAAAATTAGATCAACCGTTTATTCTCTAGACAAAAACTATGAAAAAAGAACGTTTTGGCGTTCTTTTTTTATGCGTGTTGAATAATTTATTAGCTGGTTTTTTATTAAGCTTTGCTAAAAAATAACCTGTGCAAAAAACGATGCAGCTCTGTGTAAAACTTTTTGTGCATGCATACGTATAAAACTGTAAAAGTGTCATGAAAAATAAAGCTAAATTTGGTTTAATAAGTTTTTAGTAAGAGACCTCGATTATTAATGACAGTAAAAATTTTAGCAGTAGATATGGATGGGACTTTTCTTAATTCCAAAAAGCAGTACAACAAAGCACGTTTTTTAAAACAATACGAACAACTAAAACAAAATAATATTCATTTTGTGGTAGCCAGTGGTAATCAACTTGCAAAACTTGTTACCTATTTTCCAGAAATTAATCATGAGATTGCTTTTATTGCAGAAAATGGCGCACATGTTGTAGATGCTGGGCAAGAATTAGCTTTTGCTCATTTAAGTCAGCAACAATACGTTGAAATTTTAAAAGCGATTGACCCAGCGTATACCTCAACCATGGTGATCTGTGGAAAAAAAAGTGCTTACGTGCATAGAAGTATGAACGCAGAAGACTATGCAAAAGTTGCCCGATATTTTGAAAAACTGACAGTTGTAGATGACTTTTATGCACTAGATGATTTAGTGTGCAAAATTACTTTTACCGCTCAGGAAAACGAAAGCTTTGCGATTTTTGAGCATTTTCAGAAGCAAAGTTTTGTAGCAGATAAAGTTTTGGTACCTGTTTCAAGTGGTTTTAATTTTATCGATTTGATTCTTCCAGACCAACATAAAGCACATGGCTTGAAGCTGTTACTACAAAAATGGCAGGTCGAACCTAATCAAGTAGTTGCGATTGGTGATAACAACAATGATATGCAGATGATTAAAGCTGTGGGCTATGGGTTTGCTGTTGAAAATGCAGTAGAAGCATTAAAAGCCGTGGCACCTTATACCACTGTAAGTAATGAGCAAGAAGGTGCATTAGAGGTGATTGATTTAGTCCTTCAACATCAACCACCATTCCCTTAATGATTTTAAAACAATCAGTTGAGATAGAAAATTGTATCTGTTTTAAAACTTGGTTATGCTAATAGGACTAAGATCCCTCATCGGCTTTAGGTGATAAATCACAATGGCTCTACAACACTTACGCAAGTATGCTTGGTTTGTGTTCCTAATGGCTTTCGTCATTGGGTGGAGTGGTGTGTCTATTGCTCAGACGCCTATGCAGCATGATCTTCATACTATGCCGTGTCATAGTGAAAAAACTTCGCATAACAATATGCATATTCAAGCAGATGATCAGCCTGTATGTAATCAAAAGATAACACAGTCTCTTCATTCGCATGGAGAGCATTGTCAGGACTGTAACCCTGTCCATTGCCAAATGGTGAATTTTGCTCTGCAGCAAGCTGTACCAGACGTTGAATCCCCATTTATTCCTATTTCATATCAATTTAGCAGTATTTATCAGGCTCAACATTTAGCCGGATACTGGCAAGAAATTTTACGTCCTCCTAAAGCTTGATCCTTATTTACTTATTTTTTTAATTAAAAAGGATCACAGCAATGTCTCATAAAACGATTAGCAGCTTAGTCGCTGTATTTGGTCTATTGGTTTCACCATGGACCCTAGCGGCAATTAAGGAATATCACCTTAATATTAATGAACAACTGGTCAATGTTACCGGCAAACCCCTTAAACGAATTACTGTAAATGGAAAATTTACAGCACCACTCCTTGAGTTTGAAGAAGGGGATGATGCTGTTATTCACGTCCATAACCAATTAAAAAATCAGGATACATCTTTGCACTGGCATGGCTTATTACTGCCAGGGTTAATGGATGGTGTACCTGGTTTTAATAATTTCAAAGGAATTGCGCCAAACGGAGATTTTGTTTACCGCTTTAAGGTGAAACAAAACGGCACCTATTGGTATCACGCCCATAGTAAAGGCCAAGAGCAAGATGGTTTATATGGGCCACTCGTGATTTACCCAAAAGGCAAAATGCCTGTAGCTGCTCATGAAAAAACTGACCGTGATTACGTGGTGATGCTTTCAGATTTTCATAATTCTTCTAGCGATAGCATTATGAAGAATTTGAAGAAATCTGCTGAGTATTATCAAAACCGTCGTGAAACGGTATCTGATGTCTTGAAGCAGGTTAAAACACAAGGTTTAAAAGCAACTTGGCAAGATCGTTCGATGTGGAATCAGATGCGGATGTTAAAAACCGATATGTCTGATGTGACGGGCTATACGTTCTTGGTCAACGGCAAAACACCTCAGCAAAATTGGACAGGTAACTTTAAGACTGGCGATAAGGTTCGATTACGATTTATTAATGCATCGGCCATGTCATTTTTTGATGTCAGAATTCCAAATTTGAAAATGACTGTTGTGAGTGCAGATGGACAGCCAGTTAAGCCTGTTGCAATTGACGAGTTTCGTATTGGTACAGCTGAAACCTACGATGTCATTGTAGAGCCTAAACAAGCAAATTATCAGATTGAAGCAGAGTCTATTGACCGTAGTGGTTTTGCTATCGGTACTTTGCATAATGGAAGTGCACAGGCTCTAGGCCCAGTTCAAATGCCAGAACCACGTCCACGCGCTTTGTTAACCATGGAAGATATGGGCATGAGTCATGGGGGTGGAAATGGTGAACATGCTGGCCATCAAATGAACATGCAGCATGACATGTCGGCCATGCCTGAAATGAAAAAAGAGGCGAGCCATGCTAATCATGATTCTACAATGATGAAAATGGATCATGACATGAAAAATATGTCCTCTGGCCAACACGACCATTCTATGATGCAAATGAAGCATGACATGTCAGCGATGCCTGAAATGAAGCATGATATGCAGGCAATGTCAGCTAGCGAGCATGACCACGCTATGATGAATATGAATCATGAGATGCCGATTCAAGCTGACAATAAGACTAAAAAGGATGAGCCAGTTTATGGCTGGGCAAATGCTTCAACACCAGCGGGTATGAAGGCACTGCAATATAGCGATTTGCAATCTTTAACACCTCAACCAGATACTCGTGCACCGGAACGTGAGTTAGTCATTCGTTTAGGTGGCAACATGGAACGTTATATCTGGACCATTAATGGCAAGAAATTTAGTGATACGACACCATTACAAGTTAAGTATGGCGAACGCATCCGCTTGAAGTTTGTGAATGACAGCATGATGGCTCACCCAATGCATTTACATGGCATGTTTATGCAATTAGAAAATGGCCAACAAGCTGAAAACTTACCAAATAAACATACCCTTATTGTTCCACCTGGAAAGACGGTTACTGCGTTATTGACAGCTGATGCCTTAGGAGAATGGGCGATTCATTGCCATCTGCTCTATCACATGAGTGCCGGAATGATGAATAAGTTGATTGTTGCTCAAGTAAATGATGGAAAACAACCTGCTCAAGCTCAACCACCAGTTCAATCTAAAAATGAGAAAGGAGCTAGTCATGCGCATCACTAAGTTATTTTCTCAAATGTTATGTTGCAGTGCTTTCTCGAGTATATCTATATTTACTTTTGCTCAAGAACCTTTAACACATGATCATTTACGCGAACACGGTGGTCAGATCTATCAAGCAACTACGATTGATACGGGATGGACTCAAAACGAAGAGGGAGAAGGTAGTTTTTCTTCGGAATTAGAAACTTGGGTGGGAACTGATGAAAACAAATTGTTCATTAAAGCCCACGTTGAAAAAGCAGAGTCAGAAGATGCTAATTACGGCGGTTCAGTACTTTATAGCCGAAATGTAGCTGACTATTGGGATGTACAGGCCGGTGTAAACTACGAACGTTTGCAAAGAGAAGATGAAAAGCAAGATCGCTGGGCCGGTGTAGTGGGTTTGCATGGCATGGCACCTTACTTTTTTGAAACCGATGCTTATCTTTATGTAGGTGAAGACCAGCTATGGAAGTTAAGTCTAGAAACAGAAAGGGACTTACTCTTTACCCAAAAGTTAATTGGTAAACCTTATTTAAAAGTAGATGTTGTTTTGCAAGATGAATCTCAATATGCCAGTAAAACAGGTTTATCAAGTTTACAAGCTGGTTTTCAAACCCGTTATGAAATCAACAAAAAGGTCATGCCATTTGTTGATGTCGGTTATGGCTATGAGAAAGGTCTAAAACAAACTGATTGGCAAACTGGAACCGACTCCGAACATGGTTGGTATTATGGAGCAGGGTTAACACTAAAATTCTAATTGCCGAACAAAAAGTAAGCTTAAACATATGCCATTGGTTTATACTAATGGCATTGTTTTTTGTGTCAGTTATGGTGCAAAGATGGCTTTAGAAAAACAAGAGAATCAAATACATTTAAGTAAAACTAGCTCTAGCTGTGGGTGCTCAAGCACGACGTCTCAGGAGTGTTTCACGCCTAGTGAACCTGTGGCTAAAAAGAGTCAATGGGTAAGTTATTACCATATCCCCCGAATGGACTGTGCAGCCGAAGAGCAAATGGTACGGATGGCTTTGGTCTCTTACAATGACGATATTCAAGAACTTCATTTTGACTTACCAGCGCGTCATTTGGCGATTTATCACAGTGTTCAGGCTGAAATGATTACTCAAAGTTTACAGCGTCTAGGATTAGGAGCAGAGTTACAACAAACGCAGCCACATTATGAACCAGTTGAAAAACCTAAAAAGGTTCGAGCTAGTTCTTCAACTAATGCAGCACAAAAGCAAGTTTTACAATGGTTGTTACTGATTAATGGCGTCATGTTTGTCATTGAGTTTATGGCCGGCATCATCGCTTCCTCTACAGGATTAATTGCCGATTCGCTCGATATGTTTGCTGATGCGGCAATTTATGGCATTGCTTTATTTGTGGTGGGTAAAAATCTAAATGTGCAATTAAAGGCTGCGCATCTTTCAGGATGGTTGCAGTTTGGCTTAGCCATGATTGTGTTAATCGATGTGTTGCGCCGTTTTATTTATGGCAGTGAACCTGTTTCAATTCTCATGATTTTAATTGGCGGATTAGCTCTTGCGGCCAATATTAGTTGCCTTTATTTAATGAGAGACCATAAGGAGAGTGGGGCACATATGAAGGCGAGTTATATCTTTTCTGCAAATGATGTCATCGTTAACTTAGGTGTCATTATTGCAGGGATATTGGTTGCCATTACTGGTTCGCGTTATCCTGATTTAATGATTGGATTAATTATTGTTTTGTTTGTTTTAAATGGTGCACGAAAAATTTTACAGTTAAAAAACGAATAATATTTTCTAAAACAGGCAAGCTTTAGATAGGGGTTTGCCTTCATTTTTTATTTTAAAGTAAACTGAGTCCTCACATAAAGGAGGAACGACCTCCCCCATAATGGGTAATCATGTCGGGACGACCTGACACTATAAAAATTAGTGAATGTTATGGCTTGGGCTATTTTAATTTTAGCAGGTGTATTTGAAATCATTTGGGCATATTCTATGAAAATGTCTGAAGGTTTTACACGTTTAACACCTAGTGTTATTACCATAGTTTTTATGATTTTGAGCGTAATTCTGCTTTCAATGTCAATGAAAACTTTACCGCTTGGTACTGCTTATACGGTTTGGACAGGAATTGGCGCAATCGGGTCATTTCTAGTCGGTATTTTCTTTCTTCATGAGCCTGTTGGCGCTATGAGAATGATTGCCGCTGTATTGATTGTGTCAGGTTTGGTTTTAATGAAAATTTCATCGCCTTCCTAAGAGAATAAATTATGTTGCTGTCTTATAAGTATATCAATTCGCCTGTTGGGCAATTAAAACTAGTTGCAAATGAAAATGCTTTGGTGGCAATACTCTGGGACAATGAAAATCCAAAACGTGTTCGACTGGCCGAGCTGGTCGAACAACTTGAGCATCCAGTTTTATTAAAGACGGAACAACAATTACAAGAATACTTTGAAGGCAAACGCCGTGAATTTACATTGTCGTTAGATTTCGAAGGGACTGCATTTCAAAAACAAGTATGGGCTGCTTTACTGACCATCCCTTATGGTGAAACAAGAAGTTATAAAGATATTGCTGTTCAAATTGGCAATGAAAAAGCGGTGAGAGCAGTTGGCGCGGCAAATGGCAAAAACCCGATTTCAATTATTGCACCTTGTCATCGAGTCATTGGTGCGGGTGGGGCATTAGTTGGTTTTGCTGGTGGGCTTGATAAGAAAGATATTTTATTAAAACTAGAGCAACAATGAGCCGTTTTTGCGCTCGATTTTTTTAGACTTTTCTACTAAGCTGTCCACTATGATATTTCATACGGTCGGTACTTTACTGCATCGCTTTTTTTGAAATATTGATCTTATTCAACAAACTTTGGATGTTCTAAAAATGGCTGTCGGTGACGTAACAATGCCACAAATGCATGTGGTAAAAGGTGTAAAAATTGGCTCAACAGAAGCATATGTACGTTACCAAAACCGACGAGATTTAGTCATTTTTGAGTTTGCAGAAGGTTCAAATGTTGCTGGTGTATTTACTCAAAATGCATTTTGTGCAGCGCCTGTTCATGTCTCTAAAGCTCATCTTGCCAAAGGTAATCCTCGTTATTTAGTGATTAATACAGGTAATGCCAATGCAGGAACTGGACCTACGGGTTTGAAAAATGCTCAGGATACTTGTGCAAAGTTGGCGGAGATTGCTGGGGTCAACAGCTTTGAAGTCCTTCCGTTTTCTACGGGGGTGATTGGTGAGCAGCTTCCGATGGAGCGTTTACTTGCCGGTCTTCAGCCTGCATTAAATAGCGTACAAGACGAGGCTTGGAATGATGCTGCATCTGGCATTATGACCACAGACACAGTACCTAAAGGCGCATCTGAACAATTTGAGCTTGATGGCATTACTTATACCATGACAGGTATTAGTAAAGGCGCTGGCATGATCCGCCCGAACATGGCAACCATGTTAAGTTTTGTGGCAACAGATGCACCTATTAGCCGTGATTTAGTACAAAAGCTATTAAAGACCACGGTTGAGCATTCATTTAACCGTATTACGATTGATGGCGATACTTCGACCAATGACTCTTGTATTTTCGTAGCAACAGGTCAGGCGGGTGGCACTGAAATCACATCGGACAGTGATGCACGCTACGCTAAAGTGTTAGAAGTTCTTGCTCGTGTAATGAATCGTTTAGCACAGTTAATTGTCCGTGATGGTGAAGGGGCGACGAAATTTATTACTGTTGCTGTAGAAGGCGGCGCAAATACTCAAGAATGTTGTGATATTGCTTATAGCATTGCCCATTCACCACTTGTCAAAACTGCACTCTTTGCATCGGACCCGAACTGGGGACGTATTTTAGCTGCCATTGGCTATGCAGGCGTTAAAGACTTAGACGTGTCTAAAATTCAAGTGTGGTTAGACGACGTGCAAATCTGTAAAGACGGTGGCGCAGCTGAGGACTATACCGAAGAAGCGGGCGCGCGTGTTATGGCTCAAACCGAAATTACCATTTGTGTTGATTTAGGACGTGGTCAGGCCAAAGACACGGTATATACCTGTGACTTATCTTACGACTATGTCAAAATTAATGCTGATTACCGTTCTTAAATATCAGTTATAATCAAGCCTCGACAAAGAGGCTTTTTTATTAGCCCCATCTTTTGATATTAAATGATTCAATCCCTAAATCATTTAAGCAGTAACGTTATATGCGAGCAGGTATGCCAGCATGAAGGATAGAGAAGACGTTTTATGAGTGATGCGACTTTAATTGCCAACGATGCAAAAAACATTGTACAAGCGCATTTAGACCGTTTAGGTGAGCCAAAAGACAATCGCTTGAGTGAAGAAGCAAAACAACAAAAGTTTGCACAGATCGAAGCAGAGCTCAAAAAACGTGATGCTGTCCTTGTTGCTCATTACTATTGCGACCCTGAAGTACAAGAACTTGCCGAAAAAACAGGTGGATGCGTTTCTGACTCTTTAGAAATGGCCCGTTTTGGACGAGATCATGCTGCCTCAACACTGGTTGTTGCTGGGGTCAAATTTATGGGAGAAACAGCAAAAATTCTGTCTCCTGAAAAAACAATTTTAATGCCGACACTCGAAGCAACCTGTTCACTCGATTTGGGCTGTCCTGTCGATGAGTTCACGGCATTTTGTGATCAGCACCCTGACCATACCGTAGTTGTTTATGCCAACACATCGGCTGCTGTTAAAGCACGTGCCGATTGGGTCGTGACTTCGAGCTGTGCTGTTGAAATTGTTGAACATCTAGATAGCTTAGGCGAAAAAATTATTTGGGCGCCAGATCAGCACTTAGGTCGCTATATCCAAAAGAAAACTGGTGCAGATATGTTGCTTTGGGATGGGGCATGTATTGTGCATGAAGAATTCCGTGCACGTGGCATTGCCAACATGAAAGCACTGTACCCAGACGCTGCTGTATTGGTACATCCAGAATCGCCAGAATCGGTTGTAGAAATTGCAGATGCAGTAGGTAGTACTTCTCAACTGATTAAAGCTGCGCAGACTTTGCCAAATGAAAGACTGATTGTGGCAACTGACCGTGGCATTTTCTACAAAATGCAGCAAGCGGTTCCCAATAAGATTTTAGTTGAAGCGCCAACAGCGGGTGAGGGGGCAACTTGTCGTTCATGTGCTCACTGTCCGTGGATGGCAATGAATGAACTCGACGGAATTTTAGAAGTTTTACAAAAAGGTGATCAGGAAATACACGTCGATCCAGCGCTTGCTGAACGTGCCAAAATGCCTTTAGATCGAATGTTAGCCTTTAGTGCATCGTTAAAACGTTAAAAAACCTCAAAATGCTTGTTAAATATACATTTGATAAGGATTTTTAACTTTTTTTGAGAATAGGTGTTGACGTCTGAGGGCGTCGCGCCTAGAATGCACACCGTACCGCACGATGTGCGATACAGCAAAAGCTGAGATAGATCGGAGCATAGCACAGCCTGGTAGTGCACCTGGTTTGGGACCAGGGGGTCGTAGGTTCGAATCCTACTGCTCCGACCACTTAAAATAATATTTTAAGATCGGCGAAGTATCGCATGATAAGCATCATCGGTTAAGCGCCTGTAGCTCAGTTGGATAGAGCATCCGCCTTCTAAGCGGATGGTCACAGGTTCGAATCCTGTCAGGCGCGCCATTCGGTAGCTTGGTATATAGAACTTATTTGATGGTGGATGTAGCTCAGTTGGTAGAGCCCTGGATTGTGATTCCAGTTGTCGCGGGTTCGAATCCCGTCATTCACCCCAATTTCGGAGCATAGCACAGCCTGGTAGTGCACCTGGTTTGGGACCAGGGGGTCGTAGGTTCGAATCCTACTGCTCCGACCATATTTAAAAGCGTTCAAGCTTTATAAAATATCCCAAATATTAAAAATAATTTCTTCTTGTCTTATTGATAGAAGGAATTTTTTTGTTTTATATATCTAAATTTTAATTCAAACGCTTCCAATATTTGAATTCGTCTCCTTATATACATATAAGCTCTGTTCTCTGTTCTCTGTTCTCTGTTCTCTGTTCTCTGTTCTCTGTTCTCTGTTCTCTGTTCTCTGTTCTCTGTTCTCTGTTATTGATATTTCTGCCTTAACTCATCTTTTTCTTGATCTGATAAAAATGCGATTTTAAGTCCATTTTCTTGGGCTGTATAAATTTGCTCAGGGCTTAAACCTGCTAATGGAGCGGCACTTAAATATTCATGTTGTATCTCAATGCCTTCTACTGCTGGGTCATCTGTATTAATAGTGGCAAGTACACCATGTTCTAAAAAAGTCTTTAATGGGTGCTCTGCTAAAGAGGGAACTGTATTGGTTTGAATATTTGAGGTGAGGCAAGATTCAATACCAATCTGGTGTTTAGCCAAATAATCTAAAAGTTTTAAATCTTGAACTGCTTTAACACCATGTCCAATTCGTTCAGCACCTAATTCTTCAATGGCTTGCCAAATACTTTCTGGGCCAGCAGCTTCACCTGCATGTACAGTAATGTGCCAACCTGCATTACGTGCTTTTTTAAAGTGATCAATAAATAAATTGCCCGGAAAACCAAGTTCATCCCCAGCAAGATCCAACGCTTTAATATCATTTTTATAGGCGAGTAGAGCATTTAATTCTTTTTCGCAGGCTTCCTGACCAAAAGTACGGCTCATAATGCCGATTAAATTCGCTTTTACTCCGTAAGCTTGACTACCTTCTTTTACTCCAGCAATCACAGCTTCAACAACGCCCTCAAGGGGGAGTTGATGTGTCATGCCCATATAACCCGGTGAAAAACGTAGTTCTACATAGTCTAGGCCTTGTTGTGCTGCATCCTGCATATTTTCAAAAGCAATGCGTTTGCAGGCATCTAAGCTTGCTAATACTTTTACGCCCCAATCGAGCTTAGATAAAAAACTTAATAAGTCAGGTTGGTTATCCATTACTTGTACGTGTGGTCGTAAAGATTCAATGTCATAAGCTGGCAAATCTAAATTGTATTGTTGCCCCAATTCTAAAATGGTTTGAATGCGGATGTTGCCATCAAGATGGCGGTGTATATCTGTAAGTGGAAGCGTTTTAGTAATCATAAACTTCTTCTTATCTGTTCGTATCAATTCATCATGCCCGTTTAAGACTGCTGATAAAAGTTTGGATTTGCTATGTTTTTGTGAAAAGCGTTGAGTTGAGTTTTTTGAACTTACTATATTTGTATAAGTTTTAATTTTGATGACATTGTTCTGGCCTAAGAAGATAACGCAGTCTGTGTAAGATACAAGCATCAAGATTTTTATTGTTTTAATTTCGCTGAGCCTGTTTTTTGTTGACTCTTCAAGAGTGGATTGGCTGAAGAATGGTCATTGGTATTTTGCCTTTTACTTGTAAAGTTGAATAAAGGCTTGCTAAAGACCAAACTGATAAGGCGATTAATTTATCTGTAGAAATCTATTTCTGGCAAGTAAATGAAAAAGAAGAAATAGGAAGCGCTCAAATGAAGTCGGTACTTTGTCATCAAGCAACATTGCAAGTCGTGGACCAACCGAACTTACTGCCTGCAAAAGGGCAGGTTTTATTGGAAGTGGTGCGATGCGGGATCTGTGGTTCAGATTTACATATGCAGCATCACTGCGACCACATGCATGATTTAGCGGCACGTGTCGGGTTTAATGGTTTAGCCAAGTCTACAGATCCGTTTGTATTGGGACATGAGTTCTGTGGCAGGGTTTTAGACTACGGTCCAAAAACACGTCATAAATTTAAAGCGGATACACTCGTTTGTGCAATGCCGCTTTTAAACGTTGATCAGCATGGTTATTTGTCTACGGGGCTTTCCCCACATGCTTCGGGTGGCTATGCCGAGCAAGTATTGGTTCAATCAAGCTTGATGTTTGAAGTACCCAACGGTCTAGATGCAGATAGTGCTGCAATGACTGAACCTATGGCGGTTGCATTGCATGCTGTTCGTCGTAGCCGTGTAAAAACTAGTGAACCTGCGATTGTAATTGGCTGTGGTCCTGTCGGGCTAGGTGTCATATTAATGCTTAAAGCAGCTGGTGTTAAAACTGTAGTTGCCAGTGACTTTTCACCAAACCGCCGTAAGCTTGCCGAGCAATGCGGTGCTGATATTGTGGTAGACCCTAAAGAGACATCGCCATTTGCCAACTGGAAAGAGTTTGGTTTGCTTGGTAATGTTTCTGATGCCATTAACATGGGTATGGGGCTGTTTGATAAGTTACAAGCGACTCGCTTACCGTGGTGGCATGGATGGCGCATGATTGATAAATTGGGAGCTCTGCCAAAACGCCCTGTTATTTTTGAGTGTGTCGGTATACCGGGTGTTTTGCAGCAAATTATTGAAGGGGCGCCTTTGTTTTCCCGAATTGTTGGGGTGGGTGTCTGTATGCAAAGTGACAAAATAGAACCCGCACTTGCGATTAATAAAGAGCTAGAAATTCAGTTTGTGTTGGGCTATACACCGCTTGAGTTTCGAGATGCGCTACATATGATTGCAGAAGGTAAAGTAAACTGTTCACCGCTAATTACAGGTGTTGTTGGCCTAGAAGGTGTTACGAGTGCATTTGAAGCATTACGTGACCCTGAACAGCATGCAAAAATCTTAATTGACCCGAAACGTAGCGGTTCAGATATTCAATTGATGAGTCATTAATTCAAAGTCATTTACGCTTAACTAAAAAGATTGTGATCTCATCAATCACAATCTTTTTTATGAGTAGTTCGCGTTATTGGGCATAAATAAAGGCTATTGAGCTAATTCGTATTGGTCTTTAGTTGTTCTAGTTCTTGGTAAATCCACTCAACAAATTTTTGAATAGTCGGTGAGATATCTTGGCTCGAATGAATAAGGTAATACTTTCGACTACCTTTTAGTTTTTTATTAGAAACAATCACCAGTTCCTTTTTTTGTAGTTCAGACTCAATCAACATTTGCGGAATTAGAGCCATTCCCATGTCATGACTGGCAGCAACCGCAAGCATCGAAAATAACTCATGGCGCTGTCCATCAAAAGGTTTAGGGTGCTGCATGTGATGGGTCAGAAACCATTCTTGCCAAATGCTTGGCCGAGTGGTTTGTTGTAGCAGGGGAATTTTTAGCAAATTTTCTGAGCTTAAATCATAGGTATTTTCATTAATCATCACAGCATCTGGAAGATACTTTTCGATTAGACTTGGCGAGCATACAGGTACAATTTCTTCATCCATTAAATAATGCGCTTGTATGCCGGGCCAGTGGTCAATTTGCTGCTGCGTACCTGCAAAAATCGCAGCGTCAAAAATATTGTCATTAAATAAAAAGGGCTTGGTACTGGTTTCTAAATGAACCGTAATTTCAGGGTGTTTTTGATTTAAAAGATGGAGCTTGGGTAATAACCATCGCGTTGCAAAGGTAGGAACCACACCTAACTTTAATGTTCCACCTAAACCCTTATGAGAAATCACATCGGCCGTACATTTCTCTAGCCCTAACAAGTAGGGTTTAATGCTTTTAAAATACTGCTGACCAGCAATAGTGAGTTCAACACCATGCCGAGTACGTATAAAGAGTTCAACGCCCAAGAAGTCTTCTAACTGCTGAATTTGGCGAGAGACAGCGCTTTGGGTAATACATAACTCTTGCGCAGCATAGGTATAACTTAGATGTTTTGCTGCACTTTCAAAGCAAATTAGACCCTGAATGGACGGGATACTTCTTCGCATAAATAAATCCTTTTATTTGTCGTCATATTTCAAAACAGCATATGACCTAAATGCAGATATCAAAGTTTAGTATAAAAATAAGCCATTTTTAATGAAATACAATGAATTAAATAGTTAAATTTAAAGTAACTCATTTTAAATATGCGTAAGTCGCATATCTGCATGAACATTTATCGTTTGATTACTGCATTTTTCACGCATAACATCGAGTTAAATAAAGAAGATCCAATCAAGCAGAGGATGCGATGAATCACATGGTGACAACAAAAAAAGCAAAAGTTCAATTTAACTGGCAAGACCCATTTTTAATTGAACAACAGCTTACCGAAGATGAGCGCATGATTCGTGATGCGGCTCATGCCTATTGCCAAGAACGCTTGCAACCCCGTGTACTTGAACAATTCCGTCATGAAACAACAGATCCATCTATTTTTCGTGAAATGGGAGAGCTTGGCTTACTGGGTCCAACCATTCCTGAGCAATATGGCGGTGCGGGTTTGAACTATGTGAGTTACGGTTTGGTCGCACGTGAAATTGAATATGTCGACTCGGGCTACCGCTCTATGGCGAGTGTGCAAAGCTCATTGGTGATGGTTCCGATTCATGAATTTGGTACCGAAGAGCAAAAGCAAAAGTATTTACCTAAACTTGCCACTGGTGAATACATTGGTTGTTTTGGTTTGACCGAACCTGATCATGGTTCAGACCCGGGCAGTATGATTACCCGTGCTAAAAAAGTTGACGGTGGTTATCGTTTAAGTGGTGCAAAAATGTGGATTACCAACAGTCCAATTGCCGATGTATTTGTCGTCTGGGCAAAAGAAGTTTCTGCTGAAGGTAATGTCGGTGATATTCGCGGCTTTATTTTAGAAAAGGGCTGGGAAGGTCTATCTGCACCTGCCATTCATGGCAAGGTTGGTTTACGTGCCTCAATTACTGGTGAAATCGTGATGGATAACGTATTTGTACCTGAAGAGAATGCGTTCCCTGAAATTCGAGGTTTAAAAGGCCCATTTACCTGTCTAAATAGCGCCCGTTATGGTATTGCATGGGGTGCAATGGGTGCTGCCGAGTTCTGCTGGCATACTGCACATCAATACGCCATGGACCGTAAACAATTTGGTCGCCCGTTGGCTGCAAATCAGTTGATTCAAAAGAAACTGGCAGATATGCAAACTGAAATTGCTTTAGGTTTACAGGCAGCTTTACGTTTTGGCCGTATGAAAGATGAAGGCATTGCATCAGTTGAAGGTACATCTCTAATTAAACGTAACAACTGTGGAAAGGCGCTTGATATTGCCCGCATGGCACGTGACATGATGGGTGGAAACGGCATTAGTGACGAGTTTGGCGTAGCACGTCATTTGGTTAATCTTGAAGTCGTAAATACCTATGAAGGTACACATGATGTTCATGCCTTAATTTTAGGTCGTGCACAAACAGGCATAGCCGCATTTAGTAACTAACTCACTCATTTTTAAAAATAGAGGTGTTCTTTCGGGAGCACCTTTAGGGATTTTTACGCAAAAATTTATGGATAATGACAAGATTCATCGTAAGGATACTCATGTGTAGATGTACCTCTGTGCACTTAAAACTAAATGTAAGATGATGAAAAGTATAGAAGATTAAGTCATACAGAAAACATAAGTAAGCTGCCGATGACTCATTTGGGAAAATGAGGAACTAAAGATGAACAATGACGTTCAAGTAATATCGAAAGAATTAAGAAATACATTTCCAAGTAACCTTGGAACATATGAAAAAATTGGCCCTCATACATGGAAATGGGCATTGTTATTTGCCTATTTTGCGATGGTGGTCGATGGCATTGATATTATGCTGCTGTCTTATAGCTTGACCAGTTTAAAGGCAGAGTTTGGTTTAAGTACCTTTCAAGCGGGTGCATTAGGCAGTGCTTCTTTGGCAGGTATGGGGATTGGCGGTATTTTGGGTGGTTGGGCATGTGATAAGTTTGGCCGTGTACGAACCATTGCCAACTCGGTGACTTTCTTTTCTGTAGCGACTTGTTTGTTAGGCTTTACGCAAAGCTTCGAGCAATTTATGGCTCTACGTTTTATTGGTGCTTTGGGAATTGGAGCGCTTTATATGGCCTGTAATACCTTAATGGCTGAATATGTACCAACCACGTACCGTACAACGGTCTTGGGCACATTACAGACGGGTCAGACCGTAGGTTATATTGCTGCGACGTTATTAGCTGGTGCAATTATTCCAGATCATGGCTGGCGTGTTTTGTTCTTCCTGACCGTAGTGCCTGCTTTCGTTAATATTTTCCTACAACGATTTGTGCCAGAGCCAAAATCTTGGCAGCTCACCAAAATTGAAAGCTTACAAAGCAACAGACAACCTAAAGAAAGAGTGGTGGCTGAAAAGCCGAAAAGTAGCAGTATCTACAAACAAATCTTTAATAACTTTAAGCACCGTAAAATGTTTTTGTTGTGGATGACCACAGCATTTTTCTTACAGTTTGGTTATTACGGCATTAACAACTGGATGCCAAGTTATTTAGAAACAGAAGTACATATGAACTTTAAAAACTTAACCAGTTACATGGTGGGTTCATATACTGCAATGATTCTAGGAAAAATTTTAGCGGGTTATCTTGCTGACAAATTTAACCGCCGTGCTGTTTTTGTGTTTGGAACAATTGCCAGCGCTGTGTTCTTGCCAATCATTATTTTCTTCAATACCCCTGACAATATTTTGTATTTATTAATCACTTTTGGCTTCTTATATGGCATTCCATACGGTGTGAACGCGACTTATATGGCTGAAAGTTTTTCAACCGATGTGCGCGGAACAGCCATTGGCGGTGCTTATAACATTGGTCGTGTCGGGGCCGCTATTGCACCAGCTACGATTGGTTTCTTGGCATCGGGCGGTACGTTTACCATGGCCTTTATTGTGATGGGCGCTGCGTATTTTGTTGCGGGTGTATTGCCAGGATTATTTATTAAAGATCGTCAGTACGATCCACAAAGACAATCATAAACAATGACAAGAAGGTGCGTTGAGTACCTTCTAAAAAGATAAGGGTATCGTTATGGGTGCATTACAAGGAATTCGAGTTTTAGATTTAAGTCGTGTGCTTGCTGGGCCTTGGTGTGGGCAAATCTTGGCAGACCTTGGCGCGGAAGTGATTAAAATTGAACGTCCTCGAGTCGGTGATGACACCCGTATGTGGGGCCCACCATGGATGCCCGATCAAGACGGAAGCATGACCCGTGAATCTGGCTACTTTCAGTGTACGAACCGCAATAAATATTCGGTTGCTGTAGACATTACCACCCTCGAAGGTCAGGCCTTAATTTATGAAATTGCCAAGACTGCCGACGTGGTAATTGAAAATTATAAGACAGGATCTTTGGCTAAATATGGTTTGGATTATGCTTCCTTAAATGAGTTAAACCCAAATATTATTTATTGCTCGATTACTGGTTTTGGGCAAGATGGTCCACGTGCAGAAGAACCTGGTTATGATTTTATTATTCAGGGTATGTCTGGCTTAATGAGCATTACCGGTGAGCCTGATGATGTGGCAGGTGGTGGTGCGCAAAAGGTTGGAGTGGCTGTTGTAGATATTCAAACTGGTCTATATTCCACCATTGCCATTCAGGCAGCATTGATTGCACGCTCGCACACGGGGCGCGGTCAGTATATTGATATGTCCTTACTTGATGTACAGGTCGCGGCACTGGCAAATCAGGGAATGAACTATTTAGCCTCAGGTAAAGCCCCACAGCGCATGGGTAATCAACACCCGAGTATTGTGCCGTATCAAACTTTTAAGGCTAAAGATAAAGAATTTATTATTGCTTGCGGTAACGACAAGCAGTTTAAAGATTTGTGTATTGCGATTGGTTATCCAGAGTTACTCGAAAATGAAAAGTTTGTCCGTAATCAAGATCGTGTCAAATATCGAAATGAACTGATTCCTTTATTGTCCGAGCACTTTTTGCAAAAAACTGCTAAAGAATGGGTTGAGATGATTCATGCTTTTAAAGTACCCGTAGGTGTTATCAACTCTATTGAAGATACTTTGGCTGAACCACAAATCGTACATCGCAACTTGGTGGTGAATATTCCTCATCGTTTAAATGAAAACTTCCAAACCATTGGCTCACCCATCAAACTGTCTGATACTCCAGTTGAATATCATCATGCGCCGCCAGAACTTGGTGAACATACTGCTCAAATCTTATCGAGATTTAAAACAGCAGAGGAGCTGGCTACGTTAAAAGAGAAAGGCATTATTGATGGGAAAATTGCTTAAGCTATTGTGGTTTTTAATGTGATTCAATTTAAATGGAAACTGTGATTTGCCATAAATCACAGTTTTTTTATTAAAAAATAAGAGCTTTAATATTTAAAAATAAGCGGCAGTTCTGGTCTGAAATCATGAATCATTCCTTGAAGTTCATGATCAAAACTAATTTCCATTAAGTGTTCCGATCCATCAGTCACTTCAAAATTATCAACTGTATTGAACAGTAATGAAGTAGGATGCTGATTAAGGTTTGGAATAGAAACCTTAATCGCGGTGATCTCTGATAAATCTTTGCTATGCACAAGAGGTTGTTGTTTCTCTTTTGCAGCAAGGTCTGGTCGTGAAGCAAATGAAAGGAAGAACCACATTGGCTCAGATACAATAGAGTCTTTGGCAACATTTACTTCTAAGCTGGCTGGTAAATAGCTTGGCTTGTAAACCCAATTAGGAAATTTTGCGCCGTTATCATCTTTATTTTTAGGTCTAAAGCAAATTCCAAAAGGGGATGCGATATTATCTTGGGCACTGAGCCGTTCAAAAAGCAGAGTTGGTTTGGTGAGATCGCTTGAGGCTTCTTCTGGATTATTTAAAAAGATTAATTCGATAAAGCTATTTTTAAAGAAAAATCGTCTGTTTTCGGTACCTTGACCGGGATGCTTATTGGATGAACCTTCTGTTAGACCGAATTTTTTTAAAGTTTCAGCTTCGGGAGCGCCTGATTGTACACAAATAAAAATATGGTCCACTTCCATTTTAAGTTCTCATGCTAATGTTTATGAATATTAAATAATTGATTAATAGAGTTTTTCATGTTTGTCGCAAGTGTTTCATCGAAACCATCGACTAAAAAGCGGCTAATTAGCCCTTCAATCACCGTATAGATCAGCTCAGATAAAGCTTCACCATTGGGTATACTGCAGTTTTGTGCAATCAATACTTTAATCCATTGTTTATGGGCTTTAGAAATAGAAATAATGTCTTGATCATCTTGGTTAGATTCAGCGACAGCTCTTACAAATAAACAGCCCTTAAAAAAATCTTGTCTAAACCAGTTAGTGTGCCAATCCAGAATTTTATTGATGGCCTCTAACCCTGTTGCATCTCCCACATAGCCCAAAAGGCTTTGCTTGAATCGCTCATCACGTGCAACGAGCACAGACTTAACCAGTTGATTTTTATTTTTATAGTACGTGTACATGGTGGTTTTAGAGCAGCCAGATTCATCGCGAATCAGGTCAACGCCAACCCCGACAAAACTATTTTCATTAAATAACTTCTCGGCTGTATCTAATATTTTTAAGGCAGATTTTGACATGTGTCTTTTCCAAAAAATAAAATAGTACAGATCTGTACTATTTGAAATTTTATCTATATGCTTTTTAAAAAGCAATGTCTGTTTAAGGAATAAAACCATGTTCTCGATCTTTTATGGCAAAGAAAAACTGGCTCCGTCGCCCACTAAAGTTGATGTCTTAAGAAGCCTTGTTGGGGGTACGCTCAGTATTTTTATACTTCTGTGGTTGAGTAAGTTCACACACAATATCTTTATCATGGCGCCGTTTGGTGCGACCTGTGTATTGCTCTATACCGTGTCGCAGTCACCTTTGGCACAGCCCAGAAATATTATATTTGGGCATCTTATCTCGGCTTTTGTGGGTTTGTTTTTTCTAAAATTTGTCGGTGTTTCCATTTTTACAATTGCTTTTTCAGTGGGCTGTGCAATTGCACTCATGCAGGTTTTTAAATGCGTTCATCCACCTGCTGGAGCTAATCCTTTGGTTATTTTGCTCACCGCAAGCAGCATACATTACGAGTGGAATTTCTTAATTTTCCCTGTTTTGGTCGGTGCAGTGTCTTTAGTTTTAGTGGCGATGCTGATTAATAATATTAAAGCGAGTACCAAGTGGCCGATATATGGCTTGGGAATTTTAAATAGTAAAAAGTAGGGAAGCTATGAAGTGTTTTGAGCTGAAAAATAAGAAAAGTATTCACTACACCAAGATAGTGAATACTTTTGAATGAAATTATGACTTCTTCGAAATACGTTCTTCGATGGCAAATTTGAGTAAAGAGGCACTGCGGTAAAAACCGTGTGCGAACTTTCCAAATGGCATGGTAATAAAGAAGGTCATGACTGTGGCTAAATGGAAAATCAGTAAAAGTGCCATGTAAGGGGTATTGCGAAATGCCATGAGTGCTAACCCTGAAGCGCTAACGATAAGTAGAAGGAAGATAAAGCCTCGATCTACAGGTTTTTGCTCACGGTCACCATGCAACGGATGGCGTTTAAGATTTAAATAGAGCAAGCCGGATGGTCCAATCACTAAGCCAATTCCACCCAGAGTTCCTAAAATCACAGGTAAGCTTAGGTAGGGATAAGGTGCATGTAGGTCAAGAAAATAATGATATAAAGTCGCTACACCCGTAGCTGCGAAGCAGAGCATAAAGCCATAAAACGTCAGGTGATGGAACACACGGCGGATTTGTGTGTAACGATCATCTTGTTCATTACAGCCTTTGCCATGACCGCCATCTAAATATTTAAGTGTTAGTACATTTTGGGTAGCTTGAACAAGGTCGGGTTTCTCAACTTTGCCATGAATGACTTTAGAAGTTTGTCGCCAGAATTTGCTAATTCCAATGCCGAGCAGAACAATTGCAACTGTAAAGGTCGCTCCAAATAATAGAGCTAAAAAGTTATGCGGGAAAATCGCATAGAAATTACCTTGATAGCCTGCAAACAAGTCGGTACCTTTGTACCACACCACAGCTAACATGCAAAAAAAGAAAATAAGTGTTAGCACCGAGACAAAAGGAATCCCAACAGACTTATAAAGTCGACCTAAAGGCTGAGGGGTCGCAAATTCTTGGTAAGTTTCTAAACGTACTTGCGCCATCGCTTTAGGAATGTTTACGCCAAACTCATGCGGTGGGGCATATTGGCAAGCGTGTAAACACGCACCACAGTTATGGCACAGGTTTGCTAAGTAATGAATATCGGCTTGGTTAAACTCAAGACGTTTGGTCATGGCCGCAAAAACTGCGCAAAATGACTCACAGTAGCGACAAGCATTACAAATCTGTAGGGCTCTTTGGACTTCTTGCTCATGGTCAGAGAGCTGAACAACTGGAATTAGGGCTTTGCTATTAGCATTCATGTTCAACTCCTTGTGAAAGTGCATAGCGGGCGGCATTTTTTCCGGCAATTCGCCCAAATGTCGTTCCGATCGACATACCAACGCCTGCGGTATAACCCTGACCAAGTACGTTACCTGCCATCATTTCACCTGCGACAAACAGGTTGCGGCTTGGCTTATTGTTAAAACGTACAGCAGCATCATCTTCGACTTTTAAACCTAAATAGGTAAAGGTAATGCCGGGTTTAAGGGCATAGGCATAGAAGGGTGGCTGGTCGAGAGGAACGGCCCAATGAGTTTTGTTGGGAACAATATTTTCGGTGGTGCAGTCATCTAAAACAGTATGGTTAAAGGTGCCTTGCACACAGGCTTGATTAAATTCTTCTACGGTATGGCATAAGGTTTTGGCATCTAGCCCGATTTTTTCGGCTAACTCTTGAATGCTATTTGCTTTTACGCCAGCAAATACAGGTGGCATAAAACGACCAATGGCTTTTGAATCAATAATTGAATAAGCAATTTGCTGTGGCTGTTTGGCAACAAGACGGCCCCAAATCGCATAACGTTTTGGCCAAAAGTCTTCGCCTTCATCATAAAAACGTTCAGCTTTGTTATTGACCACAATTCCCAAGGAAACGCAGTCAATACGAGTACAAATACCACCGTCATATAAGGGTGCGCGTGCATCTACGGCGACACAGTGCGATTGTGATGGATCACCAATAATATCGGCGCCTTGATCTATCATAAATTTAAGCAAGTTGCCTTGATTAAAGCGGGTACCACGAATAATGAAATTATCGGCAGGCCATTCGCCGTTTTCATTTTGTCCCCATGCTTCTCTTAACCATTCAAGATTTGACTCAAAACCACCTGCGGCCAATACACAGCTTTTTGCTTTAAACACACGGCCATCTTCAGCAATTGCAGCTTCAAAATGTCCTTGATTTAACTTTAGATCTTTAATTTTTGTGCTGTATAAAATTTCGATACCAAGTTCTTGGGCACTACGGTAATACGCATTTATGAGGGCTTTACCACCACCCATAAAAAAAGCATTGGTACGTGCAACATGTAAAGCACCCGATAACGGCGGCTGAAAATTCACACCATGTTTACGCATCCAGTCGCGGCAGGTTGCAGTGCTACGAATGACCAGACGGGCTAAGTGCTCATTGGTTTTGCCTGCAGTCACTTTAAGTAGGTCTTGCCAATATTCTTCTTCGGGGTAGGCATCGACCAATACGTCTTGAGGAGCATCATGCATGCAGCGAAGGTTACGAGTGTGTTGTGAGTTACCACCACGCCATTCTTTAGGTGCTGCCTCTATGACAAGCACAGAAGCGCCGCTTTCTTTTGCCGTGAGCGCGGCACACAGTGCGGCATTCCCACCACCAATTACAATCACATCATGCATGGATTTCTCCCTTTCTCAGCTAGGGCTAATGTAGCTTTAAAAGGAAAGGTGAAGTGAGAGGCTAAGCTTGAATGGGTGTTTAGTAAAAATAAACACTAAGCGCTTAAGTATTTATGAGTTCCGCACCGGGCCAGCGCTTTTCATTAATCAAGTTGCTTATACAGGCGCGAATCACTACTTTGGTGGCTAAAGTAGCAGGTGAGAGTTCTTCTTCAGAAAGACTAATTAAATAGTTAATGCGTTCAATGGCAGGTTCTACAACACGCAGTAAACATAGGTCTTGCCGCGAGTTTAACGATGCACCCGCAGGTTGGATGGTTGCCATTTCAAGTTGGTTAATGCTTTCCATTAACAAATGCAGTCCATCAATTTCATATGCCACTTTAAGTTGGTGAATTTTCTGTTCGAGCAATAAACGCAGTCCATGTCGTTGACTTGGTAAAATCAGGGGAAGTTCTTTAAGCTGTGAATGATTAATGGTCTGAGTGTCTATACAGTTTTCAAGCCCGTACTGACTCAGCACTTCTTTAGGTGAGATTAAAAACATCTGTTCTTTGACTAAAGGTTGTATGGCCCACTGTGGGTCGACATCGTCACTAAAGATGATGGCAACATCGAGTTGCCTTGCATTAACTAAAGCTTTTAAGTCACCCGATAACCCTTCAATTAGACGGACTTTAATGTCGGGGTAACGGTTTCTCATGAGTTTTAAAAAGTGTGTGCCAATAACTGCTGCAACACTCGGCGAAAAACCGACGGTGACGTGGCCACTTAAACGTGAAGAATGCGCAGAGTCTACGGCATGGTCTAGGTGTCTAAGTGCCAGTTGCACTTGTTGAAAAAAAGCTAAGCCCGCAGGGGTGGGAACCGTACCCAAAGCGGTACGTTGTAAAAGGCGAATAGAAAGCTCGCTTTCTAATTTTGAGATTTGCTGGCTTAATGCAGAAGTTCCAATATCGAGATTTTTTGCAGCTTTACCCAAGCTTCCTGACTCGATCACTGCAATAAAATACTTTAATTGTTTCAGTTCCACGGCAAATACTACATTAACCCTTATGGATTAATTCTACACTGGTTTGTCGCTATAGTTTTTACTCTATTGCTTTGAGTAAACTGGCAATAGAGTAAAGGCAACATCACCTCAAGATGTTGCCTTTTAGAGCTTTTATTCTTTAACCTGCTCAAGACCCTGTTCTTCAATAATTTGTGTTGCTTGTGGCGATTTCACAAATTTAATTAACTCTTTTGCGACTTTTGCATGTTCCGAGTTTTTACCAATGCCTGCCGCAAATACCGTCACTTTTTGATACGGTGCAGGGATTGGGCCGACTAATTCAACTTGACCATATTTGCCTGTAAAAGGTTTGATTTCACTAATTTGCTGGAAACCAATATCAAACTGGCCTTCGGCGATACGTTTTGCAACGCGGTCACCCACTACTTTTTCTGCCTTACTCGAAATTACTTTGTACTCGACAGGCGGGAAGCTTGGGAAAACATCTTTTTCAAGATGCGTACCGCTCGCACTTGCTGAATAGCCGATGTGCTTGGCATTTAATAAAACTTTTTCAAATTTTTCTGCAGTACTAATATCTGGCTTTGGTGCACCTTTAGGCACAGCCATGCCAATGCTTGAATTCACTAATGCACTTTGTGAATTTGGGTCTACATAACCCTTTTCTGCGAGTTTGTTGAGTTCAGGAGCAGCCAAGACCACCACATCAAAACGTTCACCACGATCGAGTCGATTTGGAATTGCAGTCGGTGATGCACCCATTGATGAACCAGACGAGAGATGCACGGTATGGCCTGTTTGTTTTTCAAATAATGGAATGAGTTTTTCCATAGATGAATAAAAACCACCTGAGCTAATTACTTCTATAGTATCTGCGTTAGCAAGAGTTGAGCCTAAGCCAGCACTAGCTAGGCAAATGGTCATGAAGATAGGGGACTTTTTCATAGTATCTCGCTTTAATGACAGGAGAACACAGTACGGAGATTTAAAATCTGCCGTACTGTTCATTAAAATTTCAGGTTAAGTAGTAGTTGTTTTAAGCGCTAATTTTTGCAGGTTCAGCAATCGCGTCAGTATTTTTCTGTTTAGAACCGCGGCATAGATACAAGCTTGAGATGAGGCTACAGACCGCAGCAAGCATGAGCCAGAAAGCAGGGGTACTTGGGTTGCCTGTGTTTTCGACAAGGAAGGTACAAGCCATTGGTGTCATACCACCAAAAATAGCGGCTGCAAGGCTGAACGCTAAAGAGAAACCAACTGTACGCACACGTTTCGGCATTACTTCGGCAAGGGTTGCGACCATGGTTCCGTTGTACATACCAAAGAAGAACGAGAAGTAAGCAAGCGTAATTAGGAGGTTTGAGAAGCTAATGTTGCTCACTAACCAATTTAAAACTGGATAACTTGTAAAGAGAGCAAGAGTGGTAATACCGACTAGTACTGGACGGCGGCCAATTTTGTCTGAAAGCAAACCACCCATTGGTAACCAGAAGAAATTAGACAAACCAACAAACACTGTTGCTAAAAGGCTATCTGTTACTGACATTTCTAAAGTACGTTTTGCATACACTGTGGTGTAAACCGTAATAAAGTAGAAAGTGGTCGTCGTCATTGCACTCATCATCATGCCTGCAAGGACGATGCGCCAGTTGGTTGCCAGTGTGCTAAAAATTTCTTTTGTTGAAGGATGAGTCTTTTGCGCTTTAAAGTCTTCAGTTTCCTCTAACGTACGACGGAACAAGAAGATTAAAGGAATAATCAAACAACCGATTAAGAACGGAATACGCCAGCCCCATTCACCCACTTGAGCCGTAGTTAAGATGGTGTTGAGCCAGTAGCCAAGTAATGCGGCAAACACAACAGCAACTTGTTGGCTGCCAGACTGCCAGCTTGTGATAAAACCGCGGTTTTTATCCGTTGCAATCTCTGCGAGATAAATCGACACACCGCCAGATTCAACACCTGCCGAGAAGCCTTGTAATAGACGTCCAATCACCACCAAAATCGGCGCAATAATACCTATGGTTTCATAACCTGGTACAAAGGTAATTAAGATGGTTCCGATGGCCATAAGACTTAAAGTAACAATAAGACCCTTACGTCGACCAACTCTGTCGACATAAGCGCCCAAGAAAATAGCGCCGAGAGGACGCATAAGAAAACCCGCAGCAAATACGGTAAATGTCATCATTAAAGAGACATATTCATTTTCAGAGTGGAAAAATTTTGCCGCGATATAAGTGGCATAGAAACCAAAAAGAAAAAAGTCGTACTGCTCTAAAAAGTTGCCACTCGTTACATTTAATATTTTTTTAAAAGTAGCCCTACGGTTATTCACGACATCCATTGGAGACCTCCTTGGCCTGACAAAATGGAAACATTCACGATTTTCGAGGCTGGACCTAAATTGATTCAATCAATAAATCTAAAGAGCAAATGGGTTAGAGATGAGATTTAGCGAGGTCCTTTGCAGAAAATGTGATGCCTTGTTTCCAGTTCAAACTACACATCTATATTTCGATAAGCGGAAAACCACTTATCATTCGGACGAAAATGTAATCTCAAAAAGCAGGAGGGAGTGAGAGGGCAAAATTAATTAGGTATTTAATAAAATTAATGACTCTTTATAAAATAATTTCCGAACATGGCCAAATTTGGTTTTGAATCAAATCTTTCACGCAAGCCTTAATGGCTGACTTTGCAGCAAGTGCAGCAGGTGACAATTCTTCTTCGGCAAGGCTTACCAAGTAATTGATTCGTTCAACTTCAGGGTCTACTAACTTGAGTAATTGAAGCTTATGTTTGTACTCTTGCAGACAAGCGCTACCTGGGCGGACACTGGCAAGGTCGAGGTGAATTAGACTGTCCATGAGTAAGTGTAGGCCATCAATTTCATAGACGACATTAAGCTGACCAATCTTGTGCTCAAGCAACTTTCTTAAGCTATGGCGCTGACGTGGTAATACTAAAGGAAGGTCTCCAATTTGTTGAGACTGAATCACACCACTTTTGATGCAATCGGCAAGACCATATTCTTCTAGAACTTCCTTTCGTGCCATTAAATACATTTGCTCGCGTACCAAGGGTTGAATTGACCACTGTTTATCAATTTCATTGGTAAAAATAATGGCGATATCGAGCTGACGCGAGTTAATGGATTGAATTAGATTCCCCGATAGCGTTTCCACAATCTCTAAACGAATATCTGGGTAACGTTCAGACATTAGTTTCATTAAAGGGATGCCAATCAAAGCAGTAATGGTCGGTGGAAAGCCAAGGCTGACATGTCCAGACAGTCGTGCAGAATGAGCAGCATCTACCGCGAAGTTCACTTGACGTAAAATAAGTTGAGAATGTTTTAAAAAGGCGAGACCTGCTGGAGTAGGGGTTACACCAAAGGCATTACGCTGTAATAGGCGAATGCTTAGCTCTTGTTCTAATTTACTAATTTGCTGGCTAATAGCAGAAGCACCCACATCGAGTTTTTGGGCAGCTTTACCAATACTACCTGCTTCAACCACAGTCAAAAAATACTTTATTTGTTTGATTTCCATAATAAATGTGTTCGCTCATCATCCTTGATTTAATTTGTACAGATATGAAGGATTGGGAAATCTATCATGTGCTTTAATATTAACAGCAATCCATAAAAAAGATCTTTAATTTGATATTCTAAAAACAATAAAAACGATCTTTTTCAACTTTAATATTAAAATTTCTCCTCTAACTTTTAATTATTATTACGATAAATTTACCCTTAAATTTTCAGTCTCTCCCATTCTCTTTTCTTAGAGTTTTAACCTATTTAATTTTACTAATGCCCCCTTTAATTTATTGGTATCACGATGTTTTCTTGATCTGTGCTTTAATCTTTTCAAATGAGAAAAGGAGAGCATTAAATGCATGATGCATTAAAAAATATGATGGATTTTCAAATTATGAAGAAGAGTAACTGATTCAATAACTATTGGAAAAATATATGAGTATTTCGCTCATTTGATCAGAAGGGAAGATTGGGTAAACAGCGTTATTGATTTGAACATTAAACGTTACCCATAGCATGGATATGCAAAAGACAACACAATGGATTATTTTTTACTATCTTATTGTTATTCATCAGTATTATTTAACCGTAGCATTTCAGGATATTTTTGCAAAGGTTTTAATTCTCATTACAGATCTGGTGATTGTCCTAACTTTCCCTCTCCTTAGCTATTTCTTTCAGTCGATTGATTCGTAATTTTTATCGTAACGCTGCATTACAGAAGTTCGCTGTGAAAAGCGCATTTCAAACATAAGACCAAAACTAAAAACCGATAAGCATGATCGTGCCAAGGAGGTCGATTATGGAGATTGGTAAAAATCAAAATATGAATAGAGCAAACGTTATAAGGATGTATGTAACATGAAAAATTTAACTTTACTCGCATTAACATGCGTCAGTGTGACAATGGCTGGGTGTGGTTCAGGAAATGCTTCTAAAGAGGCGGGTCAGCCAAAACGTCCGGAATGTATAGCCCCAGCTAAGCCGGGTGGCGGGTTTGATATGACCTGTAAACTGATTCAATCTGGCTTTAAACAAACAGACCAGCTCAAAGATCCAATACGCGTAACCTATATGCCGGGTGGGGTAGGTGCCGTAGCCTATAATAAGATCGTAAACAGTGATCCTGCGAATAATAATGCCGTGGTTGCATTTTCCACTGGTTCACTCTTGAACTTAGCACAAGGAAAATTCGGACACTTCACTGAAAAAGATGTGAAATGGTTGTCTGGCGTCGCCGTCGATTATGGTCTGGTTTCGGTACATAAAGACTCACCATTGAAAAACCTTGATGACTTGATGAAAGCACTCCGAGAAAACCCAAAAGCACTTAGCTTTGGTGGTGCCGGAAGTGTGGGTGGTCAAGACTGGATGCAAACAGCAATGTTGGCAAAAAAAGCAGGTATTAGTCCTGCCGATTTAAGATTTGTTGCACTTGAAGGCGGTGGGGAAGTGCTGACTTCATTACTGGGGCAGCATATTCAAGTTGGGGTCGGCAATATTAGTGAAGTCAGTTCATACCTAGAGTCTGGTGATATTCGGGTATTGGCAGTTTTTGCTAACAAGCGTTTAGACGGAAAGTTCTCAAAATTACCTACTGCAAAAGAGCAAGGCTATGACATTGAGTGGCCGGTGATCCGTGGTTTCTATATGGGGCCAAAGGTCAGTGATGAAGCTTATGGTTGGTGGAAAAATGCCTTCGATAAAATGATGGCTAACCAGAAATTTGATGCAGTCCGTGAAAATCAGGATCTACTCCCATTCCAGCTGACAGGTGAAGAACTCACTGCTTATGTTTATAAACAGACCGCGGAAATGCGGCAGTTATCGCAAGAATATAAATTATCACAATAACAAATCGGCTGGGTTGAGAAGCTATTTTTCAGCTCAGTTTTTTTCTGAGGATAGATGATGAAATCTGAACGGATTCTTACCGCCATTATTACGGTTTGTGGGTTATTTTTGTTGATTTATGCGAGCAATTTTGAAGCCCCAATTTCCTACGATCCAGTGGGCCCTAAAGCTTTTCCTATTTTATTAATGGGCTTAATTACAGCGAGTGCAGCGTATCTCACTATTCGACCAGCCATTATGTTTGAGCCCGTGGAATTGGGATGGACAAAACATCTAGTCGTTAAGTTAGCGTTATGTGCGGTGGCTTTAACGTTATATGCATTAGTTTTTGAATGGCTAGGTTTTATTGTTGCAACCCTGTTGATGACCATTGCAGTGGGCAAACTTTTCCATGGCAAAACCATACCGGTTTTGGTGACAGGTTTGGTACTGAGCATGAGTACCTACTATATGTTTGACCGTTTCTTGGATGTGCCATTACCACTTGGATTTTTTGGTTAAGGATGACCCGATATGGATGTATTAAGTTTTTTAATGATGGGGTTTGAGGTTGCTTTACAACCACAGAATCTTTTAATTGCTTTGATTGGCGCATTTATTGGAACGATTGTTGGCTTATTACCGGGTTTAGGTCCAATTAATGGAGTGGCAATTTTATTGCCGTTTGCTTATGCCTTGGGTTTACCTGTAGATAGTGCCTTGATTTTATTGGCAGCAGTTTATTTGGGCTGTGAATATGGCGGACGTATTTCAGCGATTCTGTTAAACGTACCCGGAGATGCTGGAGCCATTATGACCACGTTAGATGGTTATCCATTGGCACAGCAAGGTAAGGCAGGAATTGCATTGTCTCTGTCATCGGTCAGTTCCTTTGTTGGGAGTACTGTCGCCTTTATTGGGATTGTGTTGTTTGCTCCTATATTGGCGAAATGGGCAATTGCGTTTGGACCTGCTGAATATTTTGCTTTGATGGTCTTTGCAATTGTTTGTTTAACTGGTCTGGTCAGTACGCAGCCTTTTAAAACCTTAATTATGGCACTCATGGGCCTAGCACTTTCAACTGTGGGAATGGATGCAATTACAGGTGTATATCGCTTTACCTTTAACAGTGTGGGTTTAAGTGACGGTATTGCTTTTACTACTTTGGTTATTGGCCTATTTAGTGTAAGCGAAATCCTATTAATGCTCGAACGTACGACAATTGGTCAAGTTGCCTTAAAACAAGGAAAGCGTTCTCTTTTTAATCTTAAAGAGTTCTTTTTCTCGTTGGTTGCTATTATCCGCAGTTCAGTGATTGGTTTCTTCTTGGGTATTCTTCCAGGAGCAGGTGCAACCGTTGCAAGTGCGATGGCCTATACCACTGAACGAAAAATGGCAAAAGATAGTAGCAAGTTTGGTAAAGGTGACTTACGTGGGCTTGCTGCACCAGAAAGTGCGAATAACGCAGCCGCTTGTGGTTCATTTGTACCTATGTTGACACTAGGTGTGCCGGGCTCGGGAACGACTGCGGTCATGATGGGCGCCTTGCTTATGTACAACATCGCACCAGGACCACAGTTATTTGTTCAGCAACCTGTATTGGTGTGGTCACTGATTGCATCGCTTATGGTGGGTAATATCATTCTATTGGTATTGAACTTGCCATTGGTAGGCTTCTTTGCCCGTATGCTGAGTATTCCTAATTACATTCTGATCCCGATCATTGCAAGTGTAAGTTTTGTTGGTGTGTATGCTATTCATAGCAATATCTTTGACTTGCTGTTATGTATGGGTTTGGGTGTGTTTGGATATATTCTCAGAAAATTTGATTTTCCCTTAGCTCCATTAATCTTAGGTTTTGTACTTGGCGAATTAATGGAATCGAATCTGCGCCGTGCACTTTCAATTTCTCAAGGGGAACTTAATGTCTTATGGAGCAGTAACATTAGTATAGGACTTTGGATCATGTCAGGATTATTATTGATCTTGCCAATCGTTCGTAAGTACTTGTTTATCAAAAAGCAGCAAGCTTAATAGGACAGCAATAATAGTCAGCATTGGTTGGCTATTATTGCTCTGAATTATGGAAAAAATAAGCTCAAATCTCAAAGGATTAGCAATTGCTCTGGTCGGAGCTTTAATTGCCAAATATTTGCATATTCCCTTGCCTTGGTTGCTTGGACCTTTATTGACGGCCTTATTGTTCGGTAGTGTTGGTCATCCACTTGCCTGTGATCCCCAGTGGCGACGCATAGGACAGGTCATTATTGGTATGGCTTTAGGCCTATACTTTTCACCAGCTTTGGTACAGGCAGTGGCAGCATATTGGGGCTTTATCCTCATAGGTTTGGCATGGTCACTTGTGTTGGGTACGTTGCTGGCTGGATTGCAATATCGAGTTAATGCCTTGGATTGGGCAACTGCATGGTTTTCTTCTGCGATTGGTAGCGCCAGTGAAATGGTGAATATTGCAGAACGATATCAAGCTCAAGTCGATAAAGTCGTTGCTGCCCATAGTTTGAGAATTGTGATTTTGGTTGTGCTGGTTCCAATTTTTATGGAGCTTTATTTTCATGTTGAATGGACTGGTTTAAAGATACCAGTGTCGGATCAATTTAGCTTTTTTCAGGTTGTATTGCTGTTTTGTCTGGCTCTGTTTGTGGGTAAGGTTTTTCAATTTTTTAATCTTTTGAATGCTTGGATTTTGGGGCCACTCGCCATTATTGGGTTATTGTCATTTTGTGGAATACTTCAGATGAAATTGCCTGAGTGGTTTACTGCCTTTGGTCAAGTCTGTATTGGCTGGTCATTAGGTAGCAAATTTCCATTTAGCTTTTTAAGGAAAAATAAAAAATTTATTGGAGTCACACTGATATTCAATTTACTGGCTTTAGCGTTATCGATCAGCGTTGCTTTATTACTGGTTAATTTAAGTCATACAGAAAAACAAATCTTGATTTTAGGGCTTTCACCCGGAGGCATCGCAGAAATGTCACTGATGGCTAAAGCTCTCGGACTCGCAGTACCCATCGTCGTTTCCTTTCAACTCTCAAGATTAATTTTCGTCATTCTCACTACACGCTTTTTTTATCAATACAGTCTGCAATTGTTTTTTAAATCTAAAAAGTAAGTAAGACATTTTTAAAGAGCTGAAAAGCTACTTAAGGGGGGACTATATCTACAATTTTTGTAAATGGATGAACAGCACGCTTTATTGAAATAAAACAAAGGAATGCAAAATGAAATTTAACTCACCTAAGACAGTACTAATCGTTAGCTTGACCACGATTACTACATTTACCCATGCCAATCAGAGCAGTGAACTTGAACAGTTACGTGCAGAAGTGAATGAACTCCGACAAATGCTTCAGGCTCAGCAAGCAATACCTACAAATAGCGTACAGGTTCCACACGTACCTACGGCAAGTGTTATCACGCCGCCTGAAAAAAATACTCAAGCTATATTCAAATGGCAAACAAAATCCGGTGCCGATGTTAATTTGTATGGCTTTGTTCGTGCTGATACTGCCTATCAGTTTGAAGGTGCGAAAGGTATGTTTAACCGCATTAATGGTGTGTTACTAGAAGGTGATCCTGATAAAAAATCGACTGAAGATCGCTTGGATTCGACCGTCAATGCCTCTCGTATTGGTTTAGATTTTAATACTCCTATAGGGAAAAAGACGTTAAAAGGGAAAATTGAAATAGATTTTCGTGGTGGGACAAATAAAGACAATGCCCGTCTGCGACATGTTTATTTAAACTATGATCGGTGGTTGATTGGTCAAACCACGTCTACTTTTCTTTCAACTGAAACAGCACCAGAAATGCTAGATTCAAATACCGCATTAGGTGGAGGTACCAATCGTAATCCAATGGTGCGTTATTCTGGGCCAATTAATGCATCAACCTCTTATTTCTTAAGCTTAGAAAAAGGCAATGACGAGAACCGTCTGCCTTTACTGGCGAGTAAATTGAAATATGAATTTGCTACGGACAAAGGTGTAATGACCGCACGTGGTTTGATCCAAGAAGTCCGTCTACGCAATGAAAATGATGAAACTAAAACGGGATGGGGTGCTGCATTAGGTCTTCGCTATAAAATCACGCCATCCTTATTATTTAATAGCAACTATTCGCATGTTTCTGGAGACAATAAGTTATTACTGGCAACTTCGGATAATGTCCGTCATATTCAAAACGGGGATGATGTCGAATTAATTGATTTTGATGCATTTCAATTGGGTCTTACTTATCAATTTAATGAAAAGCTAAGGGGCACAATAGGTCATGGTGCATTGATCTATGAAGATAAAGACGTAATAACAAAAGATGCCAATAAAAAGTTACAACAGAGTTGGGCGAATCTGATGTTTAAACCCAATAAACCACTAACTTTTGGGGTTGAATATGTCTATGGTGAGCGTAACACTGTCAGCCAGCAAGTAGGAAAAGATAAGCGTATAGAAATGATGGCGAAATATGAATTTTAGATCAGCGCTTATATGGTTAAGTCATGTAATGTCTTAATCTATTGACCAAAATAAGCTAAAGCGATGTTATGTATTTATTATCGCTTTAGCAATCAAGTGCCTTTACTGAAACTTAGTAAAAAGCAAAATCACACCTAACACACATAAAATTGAGCCAATCACCTTATTAATCTGTACTTGCTTGGCTAACATTTTCTGTCTCAGTAGCATGGATGAAAACAGCACAGCCACCAGTGAAAACCATACAAAATGGGCAAATGACATAAAAAAGCCATAAGCCAAAAGAATGGTTTTAGGCGTGGTTAAACTCACAATTTGCGTATAGGTACTAATCACAAATAGCGTGGTTTTAGGGTTCAGGGCGTTAGTAAAAAAGCCGTATTTTATGGCTTGCAAAGTACCTATAGAAGTTAAAGCCGCAGTGTCTAAAACTGGTTTTTGAGTAAAAGTTTTATAGCCAATATAGATCAGATAAAGTGCGCCAATATACTTAACAATATTCAAAATTTGCGGCGTATAAGTCATCACAAAGGCAACGGCAACTAACGTATAGGTTACATGTACCAACACACCAAGCGATATTCCCAGTGAAGTGAACACACCTATTTTTCTGCCGTACAGATAACTATTTTTGGTAACGATCGCGAAGTCAGCGCCGGGGCTAACCACCGCCAAAATCGTAATGAGCATAACCGCAATGAACTCTGCCATTATTTTGCCCCTTCACTGAAAACGAGGGGGTTCATCTGTACTTTTTGGAATGTATTTGAGAGGAGAGCTGTTCTACTTAGAGCTGTTATTTTTTTGGTGAGGAAGATTGGGGCTTTACATTTATGAAGATAGATAGCGATATCCAATATGTTTTTCATCATCTAAAATGGGGTTTAATAAAGATGATTTTTATTTTGAACAGAAATCTAAAAATAAAAATCGATAAAAACGACTACACATTTATGAGTTTTTGGAATGATTGAAAGAATATCGCTGAATTCATTAAAATTTTTCTATTTTGTGGCGAAGTATGGCAGCGTTACTTTAGCTGCAAAGAAATTATTTGTGACGCAAAGTGCGGTCAGTAAACAGATTTATAATTTGGAAGAAGCTTTAAATACGACTTTATTCGATCGTAAAAATAAAACACTTGTGATGACCGAGCAGGGCGAAATTTTATTGAGTTGTTGCCATCAAGTTTTTGGTCAACTCGATGAATGTTTAATAGAACTCAGCCAGCCTAAAACTCACAATAAACAACTGGTTTTGTCGTGTGAACCGACTCTTTCCATGAAATGGCTTATTCCACGGTTATCAAAATTTAAAAAGCTTGGTCATGATTTTGAGGTTGTGCTACTCACAGCAGGCGGCGTGGTCGATTTTGAAAAAGATAATATTGATATCGCAATTCGCCGAAATGACTTTGATTGGGGAGAACATATTTATAGCGAAAAGATTGCCGATGAATATATCGCTCTAGTTCAAGCAATCAAGCCATCGGAAACAAACGACGTACTCATTTCGACCTCTAGACCCAATTTTTTCAAAAGCATGAGTCGCATTGTTGAATTAAAGCAGAGTTTAAAAGGCTACACCAAAGTTGAACTCGAACATTTTTATCTATGTTTAGAAGGCTGTTTGGCGGGACTTGGCGCAACAGTCATCTCAATTTATATGATTGAAAAAGAGCTTGAGTGGAACTTACTGAAAAAAATTTCACCTGTTGTGCAAGATAATTCAGCCTATTTTTTAATTTCTCATGGCGCTTTTGAGGAAGATTCACGCAAAACCATATTTTTAGAATGGCTAAAAGCAGAGATGAATGAAAGTCAGCACACATTACTTTAGCTTGATTCTTTTTAACTTAAATTTTTGCTATTAAGTATTTGAAAATAATAATTAATATTTGAAATGATTAAGGTGCTGTGTGAGCGCCGTATCTTGAATTTCTGCTGTCTAAAATTCCCAAAGATGAAAAATATTTAACTTCATACTTATTTATTAAACCCTAAACATGAATTTCACTCAGTTTGTAATGAGACTAAATCATTTTTATTCATGTTCTGATTGCGGTATAAATCTATTCATGCTCTGAAGCGCTCCAGTAATTCACTTTGATAAGACCATAAGGCACAAATCTGACAAGTCTGGAAAGTTTAAAAAGAGCAAAAAGTTTTTATTTAGGTTTTATCTCAGAAATTAGGGTACTGATCACAATGAGTAAAGAATTTACATTTACGATTAAGAGTATTTGTTTCGATGAGAACTATCGTCCAGCAGACAATACACGTATTACAACCAACTTTGCTAACTTGGCAAGAGGGATGAGCCGCGAAGAGAATTTGCGCAATACATTGCAGATGATCGACAATCGTTTCAATGCCTTAGCTCATTGGGACAACCCTAAAGGTGACCGCTATGGCGTTGAACTTGAAATCATTTCAGTTGAAATGAACATTGATGCCGAAAACCGTACTAGCGGGCTTCCTCTCATCGAAATATTGAAAACCAATATTGTTGATAAGAAAACCAATGAACGCATCGAAGGTATTGTAGGCAACAACTTCTCGTCTTATGTACGTGACTATGACTTTAGTGTGCTGTTGTTAGATCACAACAAAAACAAGTCTACGTTTAGCACGCCAGAAAAGTTTGGTGAATTGCACGGTAACTTGTTTAAGAGCTTTATTAACTCTGAAACTTACAAAGCCAACTTTAAAAAAGCACCTGTGATTTGCTTAAGCGTTTCGACGACTAAAGAGTACCACCGTACTGAAAACGAACATCCAGTTTTAGGTGTTGAATACAAGCAAGAAGACTATTCACTCACTGATGAATATTTCCAAAAAATGGGCTTAAAAGTTCGCTACTTCATGCCGCCAAATAGCGTTGCGCCGTTAGCGTTCTATTTTACAGGCGATTTGTTGAGTGATTACACCAACCTTGAGTTGATTAGTACCATTAGTACGATGGAAACATTCCAAAAGATTTACCGTCCAGAAATTTACAACGCAAATTCAGTGGCTGGAAAATCTTATCAACCAAGCTTGAAACACGAAGATTATTCACTTACTCGAATTGTGTATGACCGTGAAGAACGTAGCCGTCTGGCTATTGAGCAGGGGAAGTTTGTTGAAGAGCAATTTATCAAACCATACCAAGCGATTCTTGAGCAGTGGTCTGCTAATTACGCTCCTAATTAATCAACATACGGGTTATTGATCATGAAAAAATTATTACCGACTTCAACTGCTGGCAGCTTACCAAAACCGTCTTGGCTTGCAGAACCTGAAAAGCTTTGGTCACCTTGGAAACTTGAAAACGAAGGCTTAGCCGAAGGTAAAAAAGATGCGTTACGTTTGGCGTTGCACGAACAACAACTTGCTGGCATTGATATTGTCAGTGATGGTGAACAAACTCGCCAACACTTTGTGACTACGTTTATTGAACACTTAAATGGCGTAGATTTTGAGAAGCGCGAAACAGTTCGTATTCGTGACCGTTACGATGCAAGCGTGCCATCTGTTGTAGGTGCAGTGTCTCGTCAAAAGCCTGTGTTTGTTGAAGATGCGAAGTTTTTACGTCAGCAAACCAATCAACCAATTAAGTGGGCATTACCTGGCCCAATGACTATGATTGATACGCTTTACGATGGTCACTACAAGAGCCGTGAAAAACTTGCTTGGGAATTTGCCAAAATCTTGAACCAAGAAGCACGTGAGCTAGAAGCTGCTGGTGTAGACATTATTCAGTTTGACGAACCTGCATTTAACGTATTCTTTGACGAAGTAAATGACTGGGGCATCGCGACTTTAGAGCGTGCAATTGAAGGTCTTAAGTGTGAAACTGCGGTGCACATTTGCTATGGTTACGGCATTAAAGCCAACACTGACTGGAAAAAGACACTCGGTTCTGAATGGCGTCAATACGAAGAAGCTTTCCCGAAACTTCAAACGTCTAACATTGATATCATCTCGTTAGAATGTCACAACTCACATGTGCCTATCGATTTACTCGAACTCATTCGCGGTAAAAAAGTAATGGTCGGCGCAATTGATGTCGCATCTAACCAGATTGAAACACCAGAAGAAGTGGCTAACACACTACGTAAAGCGCTTCAGTTTGTAGATGCTGACAAGCTTTATCCTTGCACAAACTGCGGTATGGCACCTCTTTCTCGTGAAGTGGCACGTGGCAAGTTAAATGCTTTAAGTGCAGGTGCAGAAATCGTTCGCCGAGAACTGACTGGTTATGATCTTACTGCTTAATATTTACCAATAAGTGGTATAAAGGGTTACTTTTTTGATGGCAGTTGATAATCAAACAAGTAACCCTCATTTTACTTACTACATGTCGCTCTAATCAGAACGCATGTCGAGAGTACCTTCCTGATGGAGTTGGGCGGTATAGCAAACACACAGGACAAGGTACGGTTCAATTTAGGAATAATGTCATGGTTCAAGCAACAGACTTTAGAAATGCAATGTCTTTACTCACAAGTGCAGTCAGTGTTGTGACTACGGCAGGCATGTCTGGCCGTTTTGGATTTACTGCCTCTGCTGTTTGTAGTGTGACTGACACACCTCCGACATTATTGGTGTGTATGAACCAATCTGCGAGTTCACATGCACATTTCCTAGATAATAAAATCTTAACTGTGAATGTGTTGGGCGCACACCACGAACATATTTCAAAAGCATTTTCATCTAAACTCACACCAGAAGAGCGCTTTAAACATGGCGCATGGATTGAGTTAGAAACGGGTTCACCTGTGTTGGACGATGCTTTAGTAAGTTTCGATTGTGAGATTGAGCAAATTCAACAAGTCGGCACACACACGATTTTTATATGTCCGATCGTGGCAATTAAACAAAGCCAACATGACCAAAGTTTGGTTTATTTTAACCGTGCTTATCACCAAGTTGGGCAGACCGAGATTGTCTAATCCCACTTTCCATTTTGTTGTTTCAAATTAAAAGTTAAAAGATAGAAATGAAGAAGCATGGATCGCTTCACTTAATTAAAAATACAATTAAATATAATATCTAAAATAATAATTAAGTTAATCTAATGAAAAACAATAAGAAATTTAAATACTTGTCATAAAAGCTACATTGACACCACTAAACTCTCAGATTATCCTTTGCCTGCTGGCCACATTGCCAGTCGGTTTTAGCAGACCGTTCTTTGAGGACATTGAAAAAACACGTTTTTTTGATGTAGACCCACTCGTCTCCCTTTTTGTAGAGGTAGGACGGAAGGGGGACACCTTCGGGTGTGCTGGGTTCTCGAAGCCAGTCTGCTAACCCTCTTTCGTTCTGCCACCATAATTCCAAATGAATGCTTTGGCAGAACTCCCAAAATCAGGAGTTGGCTATGCACATCCATCATTTCTTGGTACTCCGTGCCAAAAGCTATAACGACACAGCTTAAAAAATTACAGCAGCTTGAATGCCATAAGGTTTTCAGGCTTTAAGTCATTTTTACTTAAAACTTAGCAAAACAAAACTTGAGATGTGCCAAGCACCGTCTTACGGCTTTGCTGTGCCTTTTTTTCTCCCAGAAAGGGCACAGGCTTTTTATCTCATTTAGACACAACAAGAATTTATAACGGTAAAACTATGCCAACTTTAGAAATATCTTCCAAAAAATTACAGGTGGTTCAAACCGCCATCCAACTTTTTACCACGCATGGATTTCATAGTGCAGGCGTAGACCTGATTATTAAAAAATCTAAAATTCAAAAAGCCACGTTTTATAACTACTTTCACTCGAAAGAACGGCTTGTTGAAATGTGTCTAATCTTTCAAAAAAGCCGACTTAAAGAAGAAGTTCTGGCAATTGTCTACTCACATCGCTACCCAACCGCAGCCGATAAACTCAAAGAAATTGTCCGCTTACATGTCGATGTGAATAGCCTTTACCACCTGTTGTTTAAAACCATTTTTGAATTAAAACTGCTTTATCCACGGGCTTACCGCATGGCAGTTGAATACCGTAAATGGCTACTGAAAGAAATTTTTGATCTGGCCTTTAGTCTGGAAACTAACAAACCCAAACCCGATGCCAACATGGTTTTAAACTTAATTGATGGCTTGATGCTACAGGTTTTAAGCTCTAACTGTTTGAATGAACGGGATGTGGTGTTGGAAAGGTTTTGGGGGAGGGGGATAAATAATAAAATAGTATATAGTGATTATAATTAAGATTATTTAATAAGCTTTTATTTTTATGCTAATATTTCCGTGCTAAGGATATATAAAATATATTTATATATTATTTGTGGGTTAATGTAAAATTCGTTATTTCGGTCAGGATATATTAATAATGAAATTATTTATAAAAATTATTTTATTCTTGGTATTTGTTTTTCTTATTTTATTGGTTGTAACTTCATCTTTTAATCTGCAATCAAAAGTTTTTAAATTATTACATCCTGACTGGGTTGAATTAGAAGATTATAAAATTTTAGATTATAACGTTTATTGTAAAAGAAAATATTGGCGACGAGGTATAGATAGAAGTGCACGTGGAGATATAAAGTATCAATATACATATCAAAATAAAGTTTATAAAGCAGAAGAAAAAGATTTTTTGGTTGTATATAGATTGATGATTTCGGAGAATTGTGATGAGATGAAAGAGCAAAACATATCTATATTTAATGAGATAAAAAAAAGTAATGAATTAAAAGTTTTTATTTCACCAGACAAAAAGAAATCGAAAATATTAATAACAAAAAAAGGTTTATTATTTAGAAATTCTTGGATGATAAACTTTGTATTAGAAATTCAATTAATATTTTTGGTCTTAATCGGTTTAATTATATATTTGACTATCACTTCTAAAAAATAATAGAGGACTAATTTACATGTTAATAGTATATAATTATCTGTCACTTACTAGAAATTAATCTATTGTAATTTTGAGTTATGAATAAATTTTTCTATAGCGGCCTCTATCTTGTGCTGTTTTTACTTGTTGTAATATTTTTTTGCACAAGCATTCCTGCTGCTAAGTTAAAAATCTTTAATGTAACTCATCCAAATTGGGTGCAGCTAGAAAAAATTCAGATCTTAAATTACGAAATTAAGTGCTCAAGTCCTTGGGGACGAGGCGGGGACAAAATGGCAAATCTAGCAGTTTCATATCAATATAATTATGAAAATAAAAGCTATCTTCAACAAGACCAAGTTTTTTATAGAATATATAAAACATATATTTTTGAAAGTTGTGATTCTTTTAAAGAAAAAAATAAAGAGATTTTTAATAAGGCTGTAAAAGATCAGACAATAAAATTATTCATAAATAAGAACTCCCCTAATAAAGCTAAGTTATTTCTTACGAATAAAGAATTTAACTATAGATTATCTTGGTTAAGTATTTTCTTTTCCGAAATACAAGGAATTCTATTAACCTTACTTGCGATTGTTACTCTTTATAGTATTTGTATTTTATTTTTAAGAAGATGATTTTGTAAGTGGTTTGGATTGATAGAAATTAAAAGAAATTTATATTTAAAGAAATAAAAGTAGTTAAAATTAAATTTTTTCTGATTGTTGAAAGTGTTGTTAATAAAATAGGTTTAATATTCAGAGTATACTGACTAATAAACCTATTTTATATAATTTAAAATTTTATTGTAATTTAATGAAATTGTTGTAAAGCTTCTTTTGCTGGTTCATATCCATTGTCAGCAGCTTTTTGGAACCAAAATTTAGCTTTTTCATAATCTGAGAAAACATTAGCATACATATAGGCTAGATTATTTTGGGCCTCAGGTATGCCTTTTTCTGCTACTTTTGTATATAGCTCTAAAGCTTTTTCATTATCTTGTTTAACAAGAGTACCATCAGAATAAATATTTGCTAAATTATATTGAGCTTCAGAAAGATTTTGATCTGCAGCTTTCTTATATAGTTCTAGCGCTAAATTAATATCTTTTTTTACTCCATTCCCTGAAAGATAAGCATTTGCTAAATTATATTGAGCTTTAGCATATCCTTGAGCTGAAGATAATTTATAAAACTCTAAAGCTTTTGATCGATCTTTATTTACATAATAGCCATTATCGTACATCAAACCCAAATTATATTGAGCTTCTGGAAAGTTGTTTTTAGCAGCTTTCTCATACCAATAGTAAGCTTTTTCTTCATTTTTCGGGGTGCCTATTCCTTTGGAATACATTCCTGCTAAATCATTTTGTGCAATAGGTAGGCCTTTTTCAGCTGCCATTTGGAAATAAGAAAAAGCTTTTTGATAGTCTTTAGGAGAATCTTTACCTAGGAAATATTTACTACCTTGTTCATATAATTGACTTGCTTCATTTTGAGTTTTATTTTGTTGTGGAGTAGGTTCTGAGCAGCCTGCACTACCTAATAAAAATATACTTATGAGGCTAGAAATCATTAAATACTTTAAATTCATAATCTATCTCTGTGAAATTAATCTGCTCCAACTATATGCCATTCTAGCATTGGATCTCTTTTTATAGCCTCTTGTTTCTCTCTTTCAGCCGCTTTTGTCTCAACTTGATCCAATATGTCTACTGCATCGAGAACGCCTTGAGCTGCCTCTATAGCAGTCTTTGTTTTTCCAACCGTATTTCCTAACTCATCTCCTTTGTCTTTTAACCAGTATTTCACACCTATGGCTGCACCAGCACAGGTGAGACCAACAACTGTAGCTTTTCTAGGATCTAACCGTTTTATTGCTACTTTTGCACATTTTCCAGCAGCAGCAAGTCCAGCTACTTCACCCGTTTTTTCTCCAGCTTTAGATAACACTAATGTAGAAGATTTTGTTGCAAGGGCTTCAGGGTTTCTATCGACAATAGCTAATGCTAACTCTACTCCATCTCCAAAATTACCTGCTTTTGACCCTAATTTATCAATCTTGGTTCCGAATTTTTTAGTATCGAATACTTTTGTATGCTGATTACCTTTAAAAATTCGTCCTGTCTGAGGATTTTCTTTATAAAATCGGAATTCCTTAGCTTTTTCTAACCTTTCTTTACTAAACAAAGGCGTATTCTTTGAATGGATAAGACCCCATCTAAAATTGTAATTATCTACAACCGAAGTTCCATCTTTTAAATAACCTAATATATCTGAAGATTCTGAGGCTACATTAGCAGCTGTTTCAAGATGCTCTCTAGTAAAAACTGAAACAGGCCTACCATTTTGGTTTACTTTCTGTTGTAAATCTTTCTGTTCATTTGCCATCTTTATCGCTCACAATACTTTTTGAATATTCAATTATTTATGATAGTTACTTCTTAAATAATCGCCTTTCTCATCTGTTTCTTGTAATAAATCGATTTCTTTTAAGATCTTGGGACTTATTAAAATTATCTCCCTTACCAAGTTATTTTCTATTCTTAGTATTGGTTTAAATTCATTAGTAATTAAACTTTTCACGGATAGTATTGGAAAGTCATCTTTAGGACATACAAATACGGCTTCACCATCATTATTTGTTCTACATTCCATAAGAATTTTATTATTATCATTACTTAAATTAAACTCTAAATTTGGTATAGGATCTCCTATAAGATCTAGGAATTTAATATAAGTATTATCCTCAATAGTTCCACCAAAACGGCTAATATAATAGTGCCATTCATCGCCACCAATCAGAACTTTAACTTTTTCCTGTTCCTGAGATCTGATGCGTCCAGTCCTACCATACTGGTCAAGGAAGCCAGTTTTTACTTGTCCATTTGAATGTAAAACAGAATATTTAATATTTGATGTATCTGGAAATAGATTATAAACATCTAATTTATTACTAAAAGGAGATTGAACGTTAGGGATTTCGGGTAAAGAATAATTAGCTTTTTCCCCGTCTTTAAAAAGGTGTTGTCCAGCTTTCGGCTCAAATTTTCCTGGTGTAATCAGAGTAATACCATCTTTATTAATAATAATTTGAGAACCACCAGCCATCAATAACCTCAATTTTTATAAAAAAATATTCAGAATTTTGTATGGATATAGCCTAAAATAAATGTATATCAAATGTCTCGTTATTTTACGTAAAATATGACTTTCATCTTAGCTATTCAATTAAACGATAGCATTGTCGTTGCAGCTGATAATAAAAGAGTAACTGTAAATGAAACCTTAGATGTTGAACTTTCTACTACACATTACTCGAAGTTATATACTTGGGAGCAAGGTATTATTACTGGCACTGGCGAATCAAGAGTGGTTCAGCAATCAGTTGATATCTTTAAAAATATAGCAAAATCTAAATTAAGAACTTTACCTGAATGTTTAGATATTTCTAAGAGAATACGAACCTTAGAGTTAGGTCAAAACCTTGATCAGGTTCATAATGGAAAATTACTTTGCTCTAGTTATAGTCAAGAAGGTGCGCAATTATATAAAATTGAAAGATTTGATAAAACTTCTCAGCATACGCTGAAAAAAGTTTCTCCCATGGAGATTATTATTTGGCTGTTTCATCCTAATGTAGACTTGATTGCAGATAATTTGAATAACCTATATTTTGACCTTAAAGATTATTCTTATTTTTCAAATCAAGTTGATTGGATCAATTATTATATCAATAGGCTTACACCAATTTATCAAAAACAAAGTGAAGTTGATCCATTTATGAGTCAAAGCTTTGATATCTTTTTTCAAACAAAAGATGAGCATTTTTTTGGGCATATACCTAACACACAAAATATTCCTTTAAGTTTTCAACAAGTTTTTAAAAATAACAGCTATATTAAATAGATATAAAAAATTTTAAATAAAGCTACTAAATTTTACGATGGCTATTACCTTAGGCATAGCCATAAAATTACTGGCTTAAAGCATCACTGGTTTGATAAAAAGTTATACCCGTTTACAGGAAACTTTCTTCATACTCCACATACCCATCTTCAATTGCTGGAATAATCTCTACAAACTCAAAGTAGGGTACTGTACAAAACTCAGAGTCTCGAATCGCATCAATTACAAAATAATAATCTTGCAAAGATGTGGTCTCAAACACAGCAATATCACTGGCTTTAGTGCTAAACGCTTCAATGTCATACCATCAAACTTTTACAGTCGGGTACTTCTCAAAATAGGTTCAAGCTTCTGATCTGTTTATACGCTCTGGCATTTCAAATGCATAGACGGCCGCACAAGATGTAATTGCTTTAAGCAAAGGAATGATTAACACGGCAGGCATAGCAGGGCAAAGTGATTTAAATCATTTACAGCAGCGAGTTGAAAAAGCTGTGTTTGGGTATTTGGATTTGTATTAAAGCCGACATTTTAGATTTACTGCAAACTCATCTATTGAGCTTGCAGTAAGTTTATCTTGTAAATATTTCTGCAAAAAAACCTTCTTCAATGATTTATTCTGCTAAGAACTTGGAAGGATTCTTAAGGTTTCCAGTCGTGTAATTTACAAATTACCTTTTCTTCGGGTTTCATTTTCTTTATATCTATTGGATCACCAGAGATAGGTTGGCATAACCGAGTGGATTGCTCATTATCTTGTCCAGTTGTACGAGCCCAAACTGTGACTAAACCAGAATTTTGAATTGTTTGATTACAGCCCTCAAGTGCATGGAATGCATGAATGGAATTACGTTCAAAGTAGGTTAGCCACTTCTGGTCTGGATCTTGATTGGAAAACCATTTTTTCCATTTACCTTTTGACCCATCAATTTGTACATTCCAACCTTTATCACCGCGTTTATGTTTGAACTGGTCACTGTCCCAATGCATCACCATAAACTTATTTTGATCAATACATTGCGGCTTGGTTAATGTCATGTAGATCTCTTGAGGGTGGTGATAATGGTAGGGATAAGAAGTATTGAATAATTGTACGGTCATGCCAATTTCTGCACCGACTTTTTCACCATCAATTTCCTTAATCCGTAAGTTACCCCATGGACCCATGAGCTCTGCATAAAGATATCCACCACGGAAACGGTCGCTTCCCGCATTTGGGTTCTCAGCGTAAAACGGAATCCAACCTACGGAAGACCAAAGTGTTGGTAGTCCTTTGATGCTGACATCCTTCGTCCAGTGTGAAGTAGTGTCGGTGCGAGATGTAATGGCTAGGAAATTTTCGTTCAACTCCAAGCCTGCCGCACCAATTGTGCCACCCATTTTTTTGTAGTAATCGGTCAGCAATGGACGGTTAATCCATTTTGAGGTTGCTGATAAATTTTGTACCTGTGAGCTAGGGGTGTAGAGTGTGAAATCTTTATAATTCTTTTGTGGGTCGAAACATGCCTTTGCTTTGTCTGGCTCGGCTAGTACAGCCTTGAGGTGTTTTGCAACCAGTTCTACATCTCGGTACTTCATGATGCAACGTGTTTGTGCTTTTCCTGTTTCGGAAGAATATGTTTGGGTCGTTGCTTGTGCTGAGTCCTTGCACTGTCCAGTAGGTGTCTTAAGTGCTTTTAGATATTGGTCTAAATAGACCAGTGATTCGGCCCAGAACTGGTCGACCAGCTTTTGTTCCTCGGCAGTAACAGGTGTAGGTTTTACATCGTCTTGGCATTTGAACTGGGCTGCTTGTGCTTGAAAGCATGCAAGCGTAGTCCCAAAAACTACACCTAAAATTCGCTTATTCATGTTTCCATTTCCTTGGTTTTAAATAATTGGGAACCCTCCATTTTGTAGGTTCCGTCTTCCGTATTTAATTATTCATATTGGGTTTTATCCATTAGACCCTAATTCGTTTGGTGTCTATTCGCCATTGAAATAGCCGTTTCTGGGTTAATTTCCTCCTTTAAGAGTGGCCAAGCATTGAATCATTTTTAAAAATTAGACCGCTTGTCTATAAATGCGTACAAAAAAAGACGTTGGTAACTACCAAGGTCTAACCGATTGATGAAAAGGAAAGCTATTTTGTCCTTGATTCTCGATATTAGACTGGGTGTTTTTAAATTGCAATACACTTAATTCAACGAACAAAAGCGGGTCCCCAGTAAGCTTCCCAGTTCTTAATTGAATTTAATTTTTCCTTTTAAAAATATTGTGATAACGCATGTAAATCAATATTGATGAAGCTAAAAAATCGATAATAAAGTCATGCGAGTATGCTTTCAAAAGGAGGGCAAACATACAGATATGGAACATTGAATAGGTTTTAGCATGGAGGCCCACAGATATTTTTAAACTTTAGATTTATCAAAAAAAATAAGGATAAAAAATCAACATAATTATATAAAAATTATTGTTTTTTTCCCTTTGATGGCATTCAAATTTTTTTAAATTTTCTTATTACATCAGCGTATTGATGTATAGAAATTAACCTAAAAATTAGAAGTAAACCTTTGAATTTATAGCTAAGATTTTGAAAAAAAGGTAACTGATTTAGTAAAATATTCCAGTAAATATGATGAGTTGACTTGTAAAAATGCTTGGTCTAGTATCCAAGCACACTTAGTCTTTTTTTTACTCTATTTCTAGGTGGGTGGTCTAATATTTTTTGGTGTCGGCTAAGCTTGTCTATCTTTTGAGGGGCTGTCCAAGATGTTGTAAATACTCGATATATTTTTTTTGCTTATTTCTAGATGGTTGGTCTAATTAGTTGGTGGGAAATATTAGGATCGGTAATGTCAACAGCTCAACACTCATGATGACCAAAGAAGCCATTCACTAGATCAGTAGGGATACAAAATTTGTTAAACAAGGAGATATAACAATGGATACCTCACAAGGCTTGCCTCCCAAAAAAGGCCCTCTAGATGGCATCACAGTATTGGACTTTTCACGTGTCCTTGCGGGTCCTTATTGCACAATGATATTGGCTGATCTCGGGGCACGTGTCATTAAAATTGAAAGAATTGCGACTGGTGATGATACTCGTGCATTCGGACCGTTCATTGACGATGAGTCAGCGTATTTCATGTGTTTCAATCGAGGCAAGGAGAGCATCGCATTAGACATTAAGAGCCCGCGCGATCGTGATCTGCTGGAGCGTATGCTTGATCAGGCCGACGTACTCGTCGAAAACTTTCGCCCTGGTGTAATGGATCGTTTAGGTTATGGGGCGGAACGACTTGCGCGAACCCATCCGCATCTTGTCTATGCTTCAATCTCTGGATTTGGACATACTGGCCCCCTTAGCGATCTGCCTGGCTATGACATGGTGGTACAGGCTATGGGGGGAATTATGAGCTTGACTGGCTGGCCCGATGCTCCGCCAGCTCGAGTAGGTACTAGCTTCGGCGACCTCAGTGCAGCTTTGTTCGCAGCCATCGGTATAGTTGCATCACTCTACAAAAGAACTCGTGACGCACAAGGATCGCGAGTAGACATTGGTATGTTGGATTGCCAAGCAGCACTCATGGAGACTGCATTGGCACGTTATGATGTCGAAGGTAAAGTTCCTACACGTACAGGTGACAACCATCCATCACTTGCCCCATTTGAGACTTTTTCAGCGAAAGATGGTCGTTTCGTAATTGCCGCAGGTAATGATCAGCTTTTCATGCTCATGGCAGATGTGCTTGGCAACCCACAATTGGCACTAGATCCACGATTTATCACTAATGATTTACGCTGCCGCAATCGTCCTGCACTGGTTCAAGCGATTGAGGAGATTACACGCACAGAACCTATGGAACATTGGATTGATCAATTAAATATAGCCGGCGTTCCATGTGCACCAATCAATACGATTGATCGATTGTTGGATCATCCTCAGCTTGCTGCACGCAATATGATTATTCAAGTTCAGGGAGCGGCAGGTCGTTCCTTCCGAACGGCAGGCAATCCAATCAAGCTCAACACCTTTTCTGATATTGACGTTAATACTCCACTACGTGCGCCAGCACTCGATGAACATCGCGAACGTATTCTCGCTGAGTTGATGTCAGGAACAGGGGATTATGCTCCTGCCGCTGGCACAGATGATGAACCACTACCACAAGAAGATCATGACCAACTCAAGCAGGCCATTGCTTAAATTTATTCGATTATCGTTTTATCTAGGAGATACCACCCATGACTGCATCAGTTAATAAAAATGTAAACACTCAATCTAGTACTACAAAATCTGCAACTGTAGCCAATACCCCTGTTGAGTCTGTATCTGCACAGCGCTATGAGACCATTTTGGTTGAGCGACGTGAACGCGTAGGACTAATTACTTTAAACAGACCAAAAAGTCTTAATGCGCTGAACGTGCGTATGTCTCGTGAGGTGGTCGCTGCTCTTCGACAGTTTGATGCCGATGACAACATTGGTGCAATTGTTATCGCAGGGAGCCCAAGAGCTTTCGCAGCTGGTGCTGACATCGAAGAGATGGCTGATAAAACCTTCGCTGAATTGCAAGCAAATGACATCTTTGCTGCTTGGCAGGAACTGCTAAGCATCAGTAAACCTATTATTGCAGCCGTTAGTGGTTATGCACTTGGCGGGGGCTGTGAATTAGCGATGATGTGTGACTTTATTATCGCTGCTGAAGATGCACATTTCGGACAGCCAGAGATAAAGCTGGGTATTTTACCTGGGATTGGCGGATCGCAACGACTTACTCGATCAGTCGGAAAGGCACTTGCTATGGACCTAATTCTTACTGGACGAAGCATTAATGCTGTGGAGGCAAAGGCGGCTGGGTTAGTCGCTCGTATTGTACCTTCAACTGAATTACTGCAAACCGCGCTAGAGGCTGCACATACTATTGCTGGCTATAACGCTCCTGCGGTACGGATGGCGAAAGAAGCAGTGAACCGTGCATTAGAAGTTGGTTTGACTGAAGGCATGCTGCATGAGCGAAGACTATTTCAAGCAGCATTCGCGACTGATGGCCAGAAGGAGGGTATGCATGCATTCCTTAGCAAGCGTGCGCCAGTCTTCCGTCATCGTTAAGGTTTGGTGGCCCTAAGAGTACATTCAGGATAGTTAGGTGTACTTGTGCCAAAAGGACGAGGGAAAACAATAAATCACCTCGTCCAACAAAATATGGTTCATTACAAGGAGAGAAAAATGAATGATTCCATTGTTGAAAGGATCCAACAAAATCCCGAATATATTGCACTGCGTAAAAAACGCAATCGCCTCGGTTTCGTTTTGACGTCAATGCTATTGCTGGTGTATTTCGGTTATATTTCGCTTATTGCATTCAATAAGCCATTTCTGGCACAACCGATTGGTAGCGGTGTAACAACATTGGGTATTCCAATCGGTATGGCGGTGATCATCTTCACCATTGTGATCACGGGTATTTATGTACGCCGAGCTAATAGTGAGTTCGATTTAATCACAAAGCAAATCCTGAAGGAGGCTACACGATGAAGACCTCCATCAGCTTTCTAACGGTAATACTTAGTTTATTGGTTACAACTGTCGCACATGCTGCTGGTGGTGATGTAGGCGAAACGGCCAAGCAAGCCACCAACTGGACAGCTATTGGTATGTTTGGCACCTTTGTGGTTGCTACGCTTTTGATTACGAAATGGGCCGCCACGAAAACAAAGTCTGCTGCGGATTTTTATACTGCTGGTGGTGGTATTACTGGCTTTCAGAATGGTTTAGCAATTGCTGGTGACTATATGTCGGCAGCATCATTCTTAGGCATATCGGCTGCTGTTATGACTACTGGTTATGATGGGCTGATTTATTCCATTGGTTTTTTGGTAGGTTGGCCGATCATCACTTTTCTAATGGCTGAGCGTTTACGCAACTTGGGTAAATTTACTTTTGCGGATGTTGCTGGTTACCGTTTTAGACAGACACCAATTCGTGCATTTGCAGCATGAGGAACGCTAGTGGTGGTGGCATTTTACTTAATTGCTCAGATGGTTGGTGCTGGTCAACTCATCAAATTGCTATTTGGCTTAGATTATTGGGTGGCAGTAGTCATTGTTGGTGCATTGATGATGTTGTATGTACTTTTTGGTGGTATGACGGCTACCACATGGGTACAGATAACAAAAGCTTGCTTATTGTTAGCAGGTGTGACGTTTATGGCCTTTATGGTACTAGCCCAGTTTGGATTTAGCCCAGAAGCTTTATTCGCAAGAGGTGTAGAGGTACGAACGGCAATTGCAGCCAACGCTGGTCATTCACCAGATGAAGCTAGTCAGCTCGGTCTAGCCATTATGGGGCCTGGTGGTTTTGTGAAAGACCCAATATCAGCTATTTCGTTTGGTATGGCACTTATGTTTGGCACCGCTGGTTTGCCACATGTTTTGATGCGCTTTTTTACCGTGCCTGATGCCAAGGAAGCACGTAAATCTGTACTTTGGGCTACGACTTGGATCGGTTATTTCTACGTATTAATTTTCATTATTGGTTTTGGTGCCATAGCGCTAGTGCTAACTAATCCTGAGTTCGCAGATGTTACCAAGGGTGTAATTAATGGTGGAGCAGGCACTGCTAATATGGCAGCAGTACTTGTAGCTAAGTCAGTGGGCGGTAACGTTTTCTATGGCTTTATTTCTGCCGTGGCATTTGCAACTATTCTTGCAGTGGTTGCAGGACTCACACTATCAGGTGCTTCGGCTGTGTCGCATGATTTGTATGCCACATTATTTAAAAAGGGTAAAGCAGACAGTAAAAGTGAACTTAAAGTTTCCCGAATCACTACTGTGGTATTAAGTATCATTGCAGTCTTATTAGGCATTGCTTTTGAAAAACAGAATATCGCATTCATGGTATCTCTGGCATTTGCTATTGCCGCTTCGGCTAATTTTCCCGTGCTTTTTATGTCAGTGCTATGGAAAGATTGCACAACTCGCGGTGCCGTAATAGGCGGCTTTTTGGGGCTACTATCGTCTGTTGTGCTAACTTTGGTCTCGCCGTCGGTGTGGGAGACTACACTTGGAAATCCAGAGGGTTCCGCTTTATTCCCCTATACTTCGCCAGCGCTTTTTTCAATGACTATAGGTTTCGTTAGTATCTGGTTTTTCTCAATCACTGACCGTAGTACTAGCGCGGAGCGTGAGCGGGCAGCCTTTGTTGCTCAACAGGTACGATCTGAGACTGGGTTAGGGGCAGAGGGAGCATCAGGACATTAAAGTGGTTTTGCTACCCGGTTTTACTCTGTTTTCTTGAGCGTGAATAGTTCTAAGAAATAAGGTAAATCGGGTAGATCTAGCTTGATCTTTACATTCAACGTTCAAATTAAGTTTTTTTTATAAAAAATAACTACATGTATGGATGCAAGTATGCTTCGTTCAGCACATTTCTTGTCGTTTTTTATGACGTAATATCAATCTCAATTTAAATCCAAAAATAAAATTCTTCGCTTTTTCTAACTTCAATTTTGTTCATTTAAATCACGAACTAAAAAAGGTTTGACACTCTTAATAGAATCTCTTATAAATGAATAATGATACGAATCGTATCATTTTAAGTTTTTTGTTTTGATAATAAGATTCAAAATAGAACTTAAAACATGGATTGGAATATGGTCAAAGGATTGAATTATGCTCGGACTGACAGGAATAGTCTTGTCCCTGATCTTGCTGATGTATTTGGCATATAAGGGACATAGCGTCATTATTTTGGCGCCATTTTTAGCTTTGTTTGCGGTGTTATGGAGCGGCCTAAGTCATGAAGTATTGGGTGTTTATACCCAAATATTTATGACTGGACTTGGTGGCTATATCATCAAGTATTTTCCATTATTTTTGCTTGGGGCAATCTTTGGCAAACTGATGGATGATTCAGGCTCAGCGCAAACAATTGCAGAGTTTTTTGTACAAAAACTAGGGCACCAAAGTGCTGTGCTTTCGATAGTACTGTCCTGTGCAGTATTGACCTATGGTGGAGTCTCATTGTTTGTGGTTGGTTTTGCGGTATATCCAATTGCTTCAGCTTTATTCAAGCAATTAGATATTCCTAAGCGACTCATTCCAGGGGTGATCATGTTAGGGGCATTAACCTTTACCATGACTGCATTACCAGGTACACCTGCGATTCAGAACGCGATTCCAATGCCATTTTTCCATACCGATCTTTATGCAGCACCAGGACTTGGGGTATTGGGCTCAATCTTTATGTTAGTGACTGGGATGTGGTGGTTAAACAGACGGGTCAATATCGCACAAGCTATGCAAGAAGGTTATGGTCACCATCATGAACCAGTTTCTTTAGCAGTAAACAATGCCCATGGTGGTATGCAACAGCCCTCACTTTTAGTCGCGATTATGCCTATCTTGGTAGTCATTGTAAGTAACTTTGTACTGACTAAAGTGATCCTGCCGAATTTAGATAACACTTATCTTGCTACAGCAAAATATGGAAATGTCGGTCTAAGTTCAGTATTGGGATTATGGGCAATCATTTGCGCACTGGTGTTGGCATGTTTAATTATCATTCTATTGAATTGGCATCGTCTTAATGACCTCAAAGGCTCTATCCAACAAGGCGTATCCTCTTCATTTTTACCAATCTTTAATACGGCATCTGAGGTTGGTTATGGCTCAGTGATCGCATCTTTGGCTGGATTCTTAATCTTACGTGATTTTTTAGTTGGATTAGCTCCCAATAGTCCTCTGATTTCAGAAGCGATTGTGATTAATGTCTTGGCTGGGATCACGGGTTCTGCTTCAGGAGGTTTGAGTATTGCACTCAACACTATGGGTGATACCTACATGCAGTTAGCCCAACAATTTAATATTTCACCCGAATTAATGCATCGCGTCGCATCAATGGCCTCTGGGGCATTAGATTCACTACCTCATAACGGTGCTGTGATCACAATTATTACCCTCTGCGGCTTGACCCATAAACAATCTTATTTCGATATGTTTGTGGTGGCTGTGGTCATTCCACTGTTCGCACTGATAGGTGTCATCACACTCGGCACATGGTTCGGCTCATTTTAATAAAACTCAACAAATTGCTTAACACAATGGATCTATTACAGAAAGGAAAATAGCATGGCCTCAAGCATACAACTCCCTAGAATTATAGAAGTCGGTAAAGATGCTCGACTCAAACTTCCACAAATCTTAAACAGTCTTGGCTGTCATAAACCTTTGATTATCACTGATAAGGTTATGGTCTCCTTAGGATATATTGATGAAATTCAAAATATTCTCAAAGCGGAGCAGATTGAATCAGATTATTTTGATGAAACCATTCCTGAGCCCACTTCTAGTTCGATTGCAGCTGGAGTAGAGCATATCCGCCGTCATGACTATGATGCGATTATTGCTATAGGTGGTGGTAGTCCAATCGACAGTGCTAAAGCAATTGGGATCTTAGGTAAATTTGGCGGTGAGATGCGCGATTATAAGTTTCCGCGTCAGGTCAACGAAACTGGTTTACCGATCATTGCAATCCCGACGACAGCAGGTACGGGCTCTGAATGTACCCGTTTCACAATCATAACTGAAGATTCGACCAGTGAAAAAATGCTCTGTGCTGGCATGGGTTTTTTACCTGTCGCTGCGATCATTGACTATACGTTAACTATGTCTTTACCAGCACGTACTACGGCTGATACAGGTATTGATGCTCTAACTCACGCTATAGAAGCTTATGTCAGTAAAAAAGCAAATGCCTATAGTGATGTGCAAGCTATGGCTGCAATGAAATTAATTGGGCCAAATCTACAAAAAGTTTATAGCGAACCAAAAAACGAAGCTGCCCGTGAAGCGATGATGCTGGGTTCAACTTTAGCAGGAATTGCATTTTCCAATGCCTCTGTAGCACTAGTGCATGGCATGAGTCGACCAATTGGGGCATTTTTCCATGTACCACATGGACTATCGAACGCTATGTTATTGCCTATGATTACCGCTTACTCGATTAAAGCTGCACCTGAAAAATATGCGCAATGTGCAAGAGCTATGGGTGTCGCTCACACTGATGATGCAGATGAAATCGCAAATCAAAAATTGGTTAATGCATTAATTGAAATCAACCGCGATTTGCAGGTACCGACGCTAGCTGAGTTTGGAGTACAAAAAGCTGAGTTTGATCAAGTGGTACAGGTCATGGCAGAACAAGCTTTGGCATCTGGCTCTCCAAGTAATAACCCTATCGTACCGACTGTCGAAGAGATGGTGAACCTATATCAACAATTGTGGATTACGGAATAAGTCTGAAAAGCCTTTGGACATGAGCTAACTAGTTAGCGCAGAAGTAATTTACAAAGCTGAAAAGTAAATACAGTAACAGTCATAATTTAAAGAGGAAGAACCTAATGACAATTTTAGGACATTTTATTAATGGTGTGATGACCACCGAAAGCAACAATGTACGTAGCCAACCAGTTTATAACCCTGCGACAGGGGAGTCAGAGAAATCTGTGGCTTTGGCTAGTGTAGAAACAGTAGAGCAAGCGATTGCAGCAGCTGAGGCAGCATTCCCTGAATGGCGTAATACTCCTGTAATGAAACGCGTTAGAATCATGTTCCGTTTTAAAGAGCTACTTGAGAAAAATGCAGATCAAATTTGTGCTTTGATTGGAGCTGAACATGGCAAGATTGTTCATGATGCGGCAGGTGAATTACAACGTGGAATTGAAAATGTTGAATATGCTTGTTGCGCAGCAGAGTTCTTGAAAGGTGAATACAGCAAAAATGTCGGACCTGGTATCGACTCTTGGAGTGAGATGCAGCCGTTAGGTGTAGTAGCGGGTATTACACCATTTAACTTCCCTGTGATGGTGCCATTATGGATGTTCCCAATGGCGATTGTTTGCGGTAATACTTTCGTACTTAAACCATCTGAGCGTGATCCATCATCAACCTTGTACATCGCACAGTTGTTGAAAGAAGCTGGTCTGCCAGATGGAGTTTTGAACGTAGTTAATGGTGATAAGGTTGCAGTTGATACCTTGCTTACTAGCCCAGTGGTACAAGCTGTTAGTTTTGTTGGATCAACCCCAATTGCTGAATATATCTATGCGACCGCAACTGCCAATGGAAAGCGTTGCCAAGCCTTGGGTGGTGCAAAGAACCATGCTATCGTGATGCCGGATGCAGATATTGATAATGTAGTAAATTCATTATTAGGTGCAGCATTTGGTTCTTCGGGTGAGCGCTGTATGGCTCTATCTGTAGCAGTAGCTGTTGGTGATGAAATTGCAGATAAAATCATTGCAAAACTGACTGAGGCGATGAAAGATCTGAAAGTTGGGCATTATTCAGATAAATCTAATGACTTTGGGCCTGTTATCACAGCTCAGCACAAAGCTAAAGTACTTGGTTACATCGACAGCGCTGAAGAACAAGGTGCGAAAATTGTGGTTGATGGTCGCCAGATGAGTCCTGAAGGTTATGAAAATGGTTACTTTGTTGGTGCGACACTGATTGACCAAGTGACAATGGACATGACTAGTTATAAAGAAGAAATCTTTGGGCCAGTACTACAGATTATGCGAGTCGACAGCATGCATAAAGCGATGCAACTGATCAATGACCATGAATATGGCAATGGTACATGTATATATACCCGTGATGGTGAGGCAGCTCGATACTTTAGTGATCATATTAAAGTGGGGATGGTTGGAATTAATATTCCATTGCCAGTGCCTGTTTCTTATCACAGCTTTGGTGGCTGGAAACGTTCATTATTTGGTGATTTAAGCGCTTATGGTCCAGATGGTGCACGCTTCTATACCCGTCGTAAAACGATTACTCAACGTTGGCCTGCTAGTGATGTACGTGAAGGTGCTCAATTTGCTATGCCTACCTTAAATTAAATTCACTCGCAAATTTTAGATCGAGTTTTGCGCTGTTTCCAAGTGAAACAGCGCTTTTTCATGAATTGACTAAAGATTCTAATGCAGTTGCTGCCTCACGTAGCAAAGGCTCAAAGGCCTGAAGTTCTTCAAGAGATTTGCGAATGGTAGGTGCATGTACATATAGACAGGCAATAATATTTCCATCTTTTAAAATCGGTACAGAACAAGCAACCATACCTGCAATAAATTCTTCGTTGTCACTACCCAGTTTTTTTTCAAAGATCTCAGCCAAGTGCATATCTAATTGATCGATATCGATCATCGTATTTTTTGTCATCTGCGTGATTGGCAGCTGAGATAATATTCTTTTTCGTTGTATCGGTTCTAGAAAGCTTAGGAATAGTTTTCCGCTGGAACTACACCATAATGGAACAGTTGAGCCAACCGGTAGATAAACCTGTAAGGGCCAGTTGGTTTGCACACGATCAGTATATAGCATTTGGTTTTCACTAAGGATTGCTATCCCGCAGGTTTCACCGATTTGATCAGAAAGTTTTTGTAGAATTGCAAGACGTTCGATCTTACGAGATTCTTGCTCCCAAATACTCATCAGCCATTTATAAGTGCGATCACCAACCACAAAACCACCATAGGTGTCACATTTGAGAAACCTTTCTTGCTCTAGTGTTTGTAGCAAACGGTGAATACTCGGTTTAGGAATATCTAGATCTACGGCAAGATCAAGTGGAGTGGGTGGGTGTTTTGAAGTAGCAACGGCTTCTAAAATATCAAGTACCCGTGTAATTGAAGAACCTTTTTTCTTCATAGTTGGTCTAAATAAAAAATAATTAAGTAATGATTATAATAGAGGATCTGCTGTTTTTATAGTTAATAGTCTATTTGCTATTTAATCACTTAAATATGGTCTTTTAGTCTGACTTAAACTAAGTTAAATATAGGAAGTTACTTAAAAATTACTAGTGTGGTTGTTAGATTTAGCTTATCTAAACTCCTACGATAGTATAAGATCGAATGACATTGCTATTTCTAGATAGATAGTCTATTTTGTAAATATGAACTATTCAAACTTACCCAAAAGACCACGTGGTCGGCCCACTAAGCATGGAAGCAATTATGCAGATACGAAAGATGTATTAATACGTCGTGGTATTGAATTGCTTACAGAACGTGGAATGAATGCCATGAGTTTAGATGATTTAATGAAGCCTATTCAAATTCCTAAAGGCTCTTTTTATCATTATTTTGAAAACAAAGAGGCATTTATTTTAGAAGTCTTAAAGGCCTACGAAATTTATTTTGTGAGACGATTGAATAAGTTTTTAAGTCAACCAGATCTCCCTCCTCTAGAAAAACTACAAAACTTTGTAAATGATGCTGGAGAAAAGCTACAGAAATATGATTTTAAGCGAGGTTGTATTCTGGGAAATTTAGGGCAAGAGGTTTCTTATTTAGCCCCTGAAATTATTGATCGAATAGAAAGTATTTTTCAGGTCTGGCAGAAAATGGTTTCTGATTGTTTGCATGAGTTTTACTCTCAATATAACTTAACAGATTGTGATGAAATGGCTTACCAATTTTGGATTGGGTGGGAAGGCGCAGTTCTTAGAGCTCGGTTAATCAAGTCTACGAGTCCTCTAGAAGCATTTTATCGTTTGTTTACATTGGGTGTAGAACAACTCAATAACATAAGAAACTAATTAAAAAATAAATGCATAACATGCATTTATTTTTTAATTAATTCTAGGCAATTGGTCTAATTAAATAAAGAGGATATTTTTATGTATACAGGTATCGTAATTACTAAAGATGATGCTGGTTATCTGGCAAAGGTTACTGAGATTACTCCAAAGCCTTTGCAGGAAGGAGAGGTAACCGTTGAAGTAAAATATTCAACATTAAATTATAAAGATGCTTTAGCCATTACTGGGCGTTCTCCAGTAGTTCGTAGTTTTCCATTAACACCAGGCATAGATTTTTCAGGTGTTGTAATTGCATCAAAACATCCAGCATGGAAAGAAGGAGATGAAGTTCTATTAAATGGCTGGGGTGTTGGTGAAAAATATTCTGGCGGATTAGCTGAACAAGTGACTGTTTCAGGTGATTGGCTCATACAGAAACCTTCTGCTTTTTCTTTTAAGGATACGATGATTATTGGTACAGCAGGTTATACCGCAATGCTGTGTGTAATGGCCTTGCAAAGGCATGGAATCAAGCCAAGTGATGGAAAAATTTTAGTGACAGGTGCAAATGGTGGAGTAGGTAGTATTGCCATTATTATTTTGAGTCATCTTGGTTATGAAATTACAGCATCAACTGGTAGACCCCAAGAAACAGAATATTTAACGAGTTTAGGGGCAAGCGAAATTATTGATCGTGCTGAATTATCTTCACAAGGAAAGCCGCTAAACAAGGAAATTTGGGCAGGTGTGATTGATACTGTGGGCAGTCATACTTTAGCCAATGCTTGTGCTAGCACAAAATATCGTGGTGCAGTTGCTGCGTGTGGTCTGGCTGGTGGAATGGATTTTCCTGCAACAGTTGCTCCATTTATCTTGAGAGGAATTACCTTATATGGAATTGACAGTGTTATGGCACCAATCGAGCTAAGAAAAGAAGCTTGGGAGCGTTTAGCTAAAGAATTAGATAAAACAAAATTGGAAACAGTAACGACTGAGATTCAGTTAAGTGATGCCTTAAATTTTTCAAATGAAATTTTAGATGGAAAAATAAGAGGCAGAGTTGTTGTAAAGCTCTAAGCCTTAAAAAAAGAGCGTTAATGACTCTTTGTATACCTTGGGTGAAATGATTTAAGTTTATAAACACAAAAGCCATCCACTGAGATGGCTTTTGTTTTAAGTAATTTCAATTCTCGTTTTTCGGCAGATGTCTGAACTTACCACCTTAACGTATCACCAGTTTGGTAGTGAGTTACATGGATTATGAATGAGGATTTATTGAATCAGGTAATAAAGGAAATTTCAAAAGAATATAGAATTAAGACTCCATTATACTGACATCAGCTTTCTTATTTTTCTCCAGCAGTTTAAATAATGAATGATATTATGTTAAGCACTCAACAACAATCTTGGCTACCGTAGGGAATGAAGATGCTTAAGCATGAGGGGCAAAGTCCACTCGATATATACAACTCTATGATTAATAATGGCGTTGTTCTTGCAGATCCATCTCAGCGACAAGCTATTGAAAAATTAAATGAAATTTGGAATAAAATTGAAAACCAGTCTAATCATTTCTTTAGTCCCCAGATTAAAGGTTTATATATGTGGGGGAGTGTAGGAACAGGCAAGACCTGGATTATGGATTTGTTTTATAACTCTCTAAATTTTAAAAAGAAAATGAGAGTTCATTTTCATCATTTCTTAAAAGATGTTCACAAACAACTTATTGGCTATCGGGGAAATAAAGACCCTTTAAAACTGATCGCTAATGACATAGCAAGCCAGTATAAGCTCATTTGCTTCGATGAGTTTTTTGTATCAAATGTTGCTGATGCAATGATACTTTCAAATCTATTTAATCTGCTATTTTCAAAGAAAGTAATATTGGTTGCTACCTCGAATATTGATTCGAAGGATCTTTATAAAGATGGCTTAAATCGCGATAGATTTTTAGAGACCATAGATCATATCAATAAGAATTGCACCGTCTTGAAGATCGGTAATCAACTAGATTACAGAACCATAAAAGAAAGCAACGCCAATGATGATTTCTATAGATTTCCATTAAATGAAGAATCAGAACAATGGCTTCATTCGGTTTATCAGCAGCTTACAAATAACCAGAAAGAACGCAAGACTAGCATCATGATCAACCACAGATCAGTAGAGGTTAAATCTTGCTATAAGAATGTGATTTGGTTCGACTTCGAAAACCTTTGTCGGGAAGCCAGAAGCCCAGCTGATTATATTGAGATAGCAACGCAATATGACTATGTTCTCATCAGTGGAATTGGTGATCTAACAGATAGAATTTATGATACCGTGAGACGTTTTATTTATTTGATTGATGAGATTTATGATCAAAAAATCAAACTATACTTTGCTGCTTCACAACCATTAAATCAATTATATAAAGGCGAGAGGCTTAAATTTGAATTTCAAAGAACCTATTCACGATTACAGGAAATGCAAAGCATAAGTTATAACAAGGAACTTCAGGAGCCCGCTTAAACTTATCAGCTTAACGCACCACCAGTTTGGTAGTCAGTTACGCAAGTTGAAAAGGCTGTATTTGGTTATTTGGATCTCACATAAAGATCATATATTTTTATAAAGATGTAAATGTAAAAAGGGCTACTATTGGCAACCCTTTTAAAGCACATGTGCTGTGCTCTAAAATAAATAGAAAATATTTTATTTGTTTAATATGTTTTTAATCATGTGTTTTAATTTTATTTTAAATAAATCATTATTGATGAATTTAAATAAATAATATATTTTTACTAATATGATTTTTTAGAGTTTATAGCCTACCACTTCCCCAAGAGGTAGGTTTTTTTTATGGAAATTATTTATTCTGATAATTGAATATTATAGTTTTTTTAAGTGTTTAATTGGTTTTTAAATATATGTGTTTAAAACTCATTTTTATAATTTAAATTGTAAGTAAATTAGATGCTTAGTTGCCGCTGTTGAAAATTAATCATTTTTTACTTTATTTTTTCTCAAAGAAAATTATTCTGAAAATTATTTATTTAAAGTATGGAATTTAATATTTTTGATAATTTTTAACTGAGTTTTTGATTGTTTTACAATATTTCAAGAGATTAGATTTTCTAATGAGTAAATTGCCTTTTTCCCACAATGATTTCCAACTTATAATCAGATCAGGTACGAAGTTTTTTTTATATTTTTGTATTGCTTCTAGTGTATCAATATCAATTACAAAGGCAGAGACCGCGTCTGTTAACTCGGGAAAAAGTTTAACAAAAAAAGTTTCTCAACTCTTTAAACCTACGCCAGATGAAAGCTACCGATCTGTCGATTTCCAAAAATTAAGCAATTTAGGGTTTGATCAGAGCCAATTTCAACAACTAGGAAATGATGGGAACTATTTACCGACGTCTACTGCGATGTGGAGCAATCAAGTCAGTTTAATTGATGCGATTCAATATGCAGTTCAACGAAACCCTAATATTTCTCAAGCCATTTCAACTCTAGCTGGCCAAAATGCTGGTATTGATGTTGCGAAGGCAGGTTACTATCCTCAAATTTCAGGTGGTATTACCACAGGTGATTTGAGTAGTGGTGAGCGGGGTAGACAGTTACTCACGTTATCTGCGACTCAAATGCTTTTTGATTTTGGCAAAGTAAAATCAGGTGTATCTGTTGAGCGTGCCAAAGTACAAGTCGAGCAGGCCAACGTGCTGGTTAGCATTGATGATATTGCACTTGATGTGGCACAGTCGATTATCAATATTCAGCGCTATCTCCAATTAAATAAAATCGCCGAGCAGCAAATTGCTGGGATTCAACGTATTCAGGAAATTGCCAATTTACGTGCAAATGCCGGTATTAGTAGCCAAGCCGATCCAGTTCAGGCACAAACATATTTAGAGTCTGCACAGTCGACACTCATTGCACAGCAATCTTTATTACGTCAGTACCAGCAACATCTAAGAACTCTGGTAGGAGTAGATGTTTTTAATAAGGCATGGGTCATTCCTGATGATTTGGTAAAGCAATCTGGCCTCTATAATGAGCCTGAGTTTAATACCATTCCTAAAATGATCGCTGCACAAGCGGGTGTTGAAGTTGCCAAAGCTCAAAAAGAACAGACCCGACTAAGTCGTTATCCGACTTTGGCGGTAAAAGGTTCGGTCAGTCAGGCCATTAATGGCAGAAACCCGAACAATGATGAGGACGATGGTTTATATAGCTCGGTCATGCTTGAAGCCACCAGCCAGTTTTATCAAGGTGGGGCAGTTTCTTCCCAAGTAAAAATGGCAAGTTATGCAGAAGAAGCTGCTAAATCTAAAGTGAATTCTGTGTATCTGGATGTGCTCGATCAGATCAGAACCAGTCGTGAGCAAATTGAAAATAAACAACGCCAAATGCAGGTACTGACCAATCGCCAAGGCACTACGGTTCGTACACGTGAACTTTATCAAGAGCAGTACAAACTCGGTACACGTTCATTGGTCGATTTATTGAATGCAGAGCAGGCCATTCATAGTGCCAATTCAGAACTCGAAACCGCACGTTATGACATCTACAACAGTATTGTTCAGTACATTGCGGCAACAGGACGTTCTCGCCAAGCCTATGGCTTGAATAATATTTCAATTCAGGGGTTCGAAGTACAACCATGATGACAAAAATAAATTACCAGCCCTGGTTACAGGCGGTCTTAACGATTGCTAAACATTATAGAATTGAGCCTTCAGAAGAAAGAATCCGTTTACAACTTGACTGGAACCAAAATCAAAACCTTGATGATGTTTTACAGCTCATTACACGTCAGGTAGGACTCAATTTACGTAAAGTGCCGTTTTCTTTAGAG